>CAZMRS010000521.1:0-249 GCA_964568435.1 uncultured Boseongicola sp.
GGCTGGAAGAGAACGTTGTGCGATGCGTCCGCTGTTGCATCCGTCACCAGGTCTGCCTTCACGCCGGGAAGTTCACCAAAATCGCCTGACAGAGAGTTGGGGAAATACGTGACGCCGACTCCCTCGAAACCCGAAATGCCCGACAGAATACGCGAAATCGCCAGCGAACATTGAGCTTTTGGCACCGCCCCATAAGCTTTCACCGCGCGCATCAGCACCTCGGCTTGCGTCGTGTAGGGAAAGAGTGTA
>CAZMRS010000521.1:259-2231 GCA_964568435.1 uncultured Boseongicola sp.
CGGAAACCTCAACCTCTTGAACTCTGACCTCCCATTCAGGGCGCGCATGGTAATCAATATACGCCAGTCGCGCCCGCTCGGAGATACCGAAAAGAACATCGTTGCGTTCCGGCACAAACCGAACCTTGAACGTACCGGCGGGATCGAAAAGAACCCGCTCGCGCCCATTTATCATCAATCCAGAATGCCCGCCGGACCCGTTCCGGGTCGACACGACGGTGTATAGCGTCAATTTGGCCGGACCATCGTGCACATAGGCCGCTTTGCGCACAACGTCGTCCGGCGCCCAAACTGGCTCTGCCGGACCGCCACATGCGGCCATCGCAACTGGAATGAGAAGAATTATCAGCCGACGCGCGAAGAAAGCGCCGCCCGGGACACAGAGCTTAGCTGTTAAAAATCGCAAGGAAAATCAGAACACAGATCGCAAAGATGGCGACGTTCTTCGACCATTTCATAAAGCCGACAAAGGTCTTTTCCTGGGCTTCGATATTCATGCTGCCGTGCTTATGCTCAGCCATTTCGCAAACTCCGGTTCCTATTTCAGCCGTAGCTATCCCAAATCGCGGGAAGTGTCACGACCAGATCGGCACGACCAAAAGCCGCAGCTCACGGCTCGCCCAGACCCTTAGCCAAGTCAAATCCGATGCGTCGTGCAGGGGCTTCCTTGTTGGCCTTTGGATTGGCCCGCAAAACCACATTCAACTGTGTCACATGCTGCACCAGCTGAACGCGTGCCCCCATTCCATCCGTCCCGTAAAACGTCACAAGGTCCGGGTCAAAATACCCAAGCCCTTCAATTCTCAAGACACCCGCCCCAGTGTCAGTGAGACCCATACCCACCTCGTGCTCAGCATCGAGAAGGTTTTCAAAGTTCTTAATATAAAGGATCAAACGCTCGTAGGCCCATTCTGCCGGGCTTTTCTCGTCCACCGGTTTCTTCTGCAAAGCCTCTGGCAGCGGTGCGCCCTCAGGCCCGGGACACGGCCCCTCGCCCGTGTGCACGGCACGGCCCAACTTCATTGCAGATGCCTCAACGTACTCCGCCGTCGTCTCGATCTTCTCGTCCATCAGACATCCTCCCGCATCTGCCAAAGCAAAGCGCCATCGTCTCGGCGCGTGCGCGTCACACGCCCAGCATGCCAAAGATGCACGCAATGCGCCATCGCCTCGACAAGGGCGAGACCGTACTCACCTCCCGAAATGTCCCGTTTGAATATCGTTCTGAAACTTTCTCCAGCAGTATGAGGTTCGGCCAGGAACGCCTCCAAACGGCGAAGTGCACCATGGTGATTCTCAATCAACTGCTGCAATCGCGGTTCGGAACCGTAGAATGGCAACTTATGCCCTGGCAAAACCAGCTGCCTTTCTTGCGCGTAAATCAAGAACCGCTCACACGACGCCATCCACTCCGCCACCGGATCCGCTTCCGGTTCAGTCGCATAAACTCCGATATTGGGCGAGATTGATGGGATGATCTGATCCCCGGCCAAAACCAAGGTTGCATCCTCGGACCAAAGCGTCAGATGCTCCGGCGCATGGCCGTGACCCTCAAGCACCAGCCACCCTCGCCCCCCAAGTTCGAGCCGCGTCTCGCTTTGAACCCGTGTGTACCCAAGCGGCATAGGAGCCACCGAATCCGCGAAATTGAACGGCCGCTCCGTACGACGTGCCTCCAAAATCTCAGGTGCCATGCCGGCACTTTGCCAAAACGCAATGGTCTCTGGCGCGGGAACGTCCTGCGCATCCAACGTCAGCATACGCGCCGTCAGCCAAGCCGTGCGCGACATCAAAAGCTCTGCGCCGTGTTCGGTCACAAACCAACCAGCGAGACCAACGTGATCGGGATGATGATGCGTCACTAAAACCCGCGTGACTGGCTTACCCGCCAATGGCCCATCCAAAAGCTTGCGCCAAATCGCTTTCGTCCGCCGACTGCCAAACCCAGTGTCCACAATGGTCCAGCCGTCAT
>CAZMRS010000522.1:0-2227 GCA_964568435.1 uncultured Boseongicola sp.
GGTGCACAGCCCAGTGCCAGAAGTTGTTTTTCTCAACACCTCTGGCGGGCTTACAGGGGGTGATCGGCTCTCGCTCTCACTGTCGGTTGCCGATAACTCGACGGTTGTGGCTGCGACGCAAACCGCCGAACGCGCCTACGCCAGCAGCGGAGATTGCGCTCAGGTGGATGTGTCCATCGAAATTGGTGAGGACGCTTTTTGCCTTTGGCTCCCGCAGGAAACCATTGCCTTTGACGCCTCGGCCCTCAACCGCAAAACGACTGTCACGCTCGGGCAAGGTGCCAGGTTTCTGGGCGTTGAAACGCTGGTCCTCGGACGCCAAGCCATGAACGAAACGCTCTCCGGCATCGATCTCACCGACAAACGGCAAATCTACGATATCGCAGGCGCACCGCTCCACGCCGAACACATCCAACTCTCCCCAAACACGCTGTCCCGTCGCGCCGAAAAAGCGGGTCTCGCCGATAACACAGTCTTCGCAACCCTCATCTATATCGCCGAAGACGCCGAAGACCGCATCGACGCAGTGCGACACCGCCTCGGCTCTACATGTGTCGCAAGCGCCTGGGGCAATCGACTGGTCGTACGTGCTGAAGGAGACGACAGCTGGACCATCCGCAAACACCTCATACCGATCATCGAATACTTGGGCATCGGGCGCATCCCCCGTGTCTGGCAAACTTAAAACGGACAAAGACCAATGAACCTCACGCCTCGGGAGAAAGACAAACTCCTCGTTTCGCTTGCTGCTATGGTGGCGCGTGGCCGCCTCGAGAGGGGCGTCAAGTTGAACCACCCCGAAGCTATCGCACTCATCACCGATTTCGTTGTGGAGGGCGCACGCGATGGACGTTCCGTGGCCGACCTCATGCAAGCCGGGGCCCACGTCATCACCAAAGACCAATGCATGGACGGCATTCCCGAGATGATCCACGATGTGCAGGTTGAAGCTACATTCCCGGACGGCACGAAACTCGTCACCGTCCACCATCCGATCCGCTAAAAAAGGGAGGGAAGATATGTTTGGAACTCTGATACTGGGTATCGCTGCAGGGTGGGGTGCTCCGTTCGCCGAACCCAAAATAAAATCCGCGCTGGAAAACGTGCTTCTGGATGATGTGCCAGTCGACCCTCTGGAAATGCGCCTGATTTCCTTCTCGGTTTGCTTACTCGCTGCCGCGCTTTTGTCGATGGTCTTTGCAGAACCCCATGCCGCGCCGCTGGCATTGGGCGCTGCCATTGGAGTCTTCGGCCCTCGCCTCATCGAAAAGTGGAAGGCCCGCAACCACCCCGATTACGACAGCTAAGGACGACGACATGATCCCCGGAGAGCTCTTTCCTGCCGACGGCGATATCACCCTGAACGACGGAGCCGAGGTGACCGTATTGATGGTCTCGAACACCGGCGACCGCCCCATTCAGGTCGGGAGCCACTACCATTTCGCTGAAACCAACACCGGCCTCGATTTCGACCGCGATGCCGCTATGGGAAAACGCCTCGACATCGCCGCAGGCACCGCCGTGCGGTTTGAGCCGGGCCAGAAGCGCGAGGTGCGTTTGGTGCCAATCGGCGGCAAGCGTGAGGTCTATGGCTTCAATCAGAAAGTGATGGGCGCGCTGTGATCAAAGAATGACCACCAGTCCCGCGATAAAGGTCAGCCTTGTGCGTGATCCCGCAGATATTGCGGCTGCATCCCAACTGATTTGGGATTTCTTCGACCATCTACGCGAACGATACAGTGAGCGGGTCAAAGACATCGATGCGTATATCTATCAACAAGACATCGGCGGGCAAATCGCTGAATTTTCGACGAAATTTTGCCCTCCTAGAGGGGAATGCCTTCTTGGAAAAGTCGGCGATGATCCGGCTGGTATTGTCATGTTCAAACGTATTGATGACACGCTTTGTGAGATGAACCGGCTCTATGTCCGGGACGCGGCACGCGGGTTAGGATTAGGCAAGAAGCTCGTCGAGCGCCTGCTCGAAGAGGCGCGAAACCAGAAGTTTACGTCGATGAGGCTCGACGCGTGGGACCGCCACGAGGAAGCTTTGCCACTCTATGAGTCCTTCGGATTCGAGTACTATTCAGAACCCAGCGACGTCGCCGCTGCGTTGGAAAACAAACCCGTTCAGATGCGCCGTGACTTATGACGCCCCGATACCCGAACAATTGACCTGACGCCGAAGTAGAAGAGACAACCATGCCCACCCAAATCTCCCGCGCTG
>CAZMRS010000523.1:0-2225 GCA_964568435.1 uncultured Boseongicola sp.
GACCTTTATGTCTGTTAAAGCGCTCAGCGCCTTCCTGGCAGAGCAGATCGAAGACACCAAAGCGGACGGCACCCTCTTCTCGCTGCACCTCAAGGCGACGATGATGAAGGTCTCGGACCCAATTCTCTTCGGCTATGCCGTCCGCGCCTATCTCGCGCCAGTGTTCGACAAGTACGGTGATGCGCTCGCGGAAGCTGGCGTAAACCCGAACTCCGGCCTTGGCGCGGTGCTTGACCGCATCGCGGAGATGCCGAACGCGACCGAAATTCAAGCCGACATCGACGCCGTCATGGCGGACCGACCGCCGATGTACATGGTCAACTCCGACAAAGGCATCACCAATCTGCATGTCCCCTCGGACGTCATCATCGACGCCTCAATGCCAGCCCTAATCCGCGCTGGTGGCAAAGGCTGGGGGCCGGACGGCAACGAGGCCGACAGCAACTGCGTGATCCCCGATAACTCCTACGCACCGGTTTACGACGAGACCGTGAAGTACTTCAAAGCAACCGGCGCACTCGACCCTGCAACATCAGGGACCGTGCAGAACATCGACCTTATGGCGCAAAAAGCGGAAGAATACGGCTCGCACCCAACCACATTTGAAGCGCCCGCCGACGGCACAATGCGCCTCATCGCGGCCAATGGTGACGTGATCCACGAACACACAGTCGAAGCCGGAGACATCTGGCGTTCGGCTTCCACCAAAGAAGCTCCAATTCGGGACTGGGTGAAACTGGCCATCTCGCGCCAAAAAGCTGAGGGCTGCCAGGCGATCTTCTGGCTGGATGCTTCCCGTGCGCATGACGCAGAGCTGATTAAGTACGTCGAGCCGATCCTGGCCGAGGCCGGAGTGTCCGAAAAATTCCAAATCCTTGCACCGCGCGAAGCCACGCGGCTGACGCTCGAAACGATCCGCACAGGCGCGAACTCTATCGCTATTACGGGCAACGTTCTGCGCGATTACCTCACGGACCTCTTCCCAATCCTGGAGCTTGGGACTTCGGCCAAGATGCTGTCGATCGTCAAGCTTATGAACGGCGGCGGATTGTTCGAGACCGGTGCCGGCGGCTCCGCTCCAAAGCACGTCCAGCAGCTCGTAGAGGAAAACCACCTCCGCTGGGACTCGCTCGGTGAATTCTGTGCGCTTGGAGAAAGCTTGAAGTTCCTCGGCGAAGCCAAGAACAATGAACGTGCCCGGATCATTGGCGAAGCAGTTGACGCCGCAACGCAAGGCATCCTCGACTTCAACAAATCTCCGGGGCGTAAAGTTGGCCAGCCCGACAACCGCGACAGCCACTTCTACTTCGCACTCTACTGGGCGAAGGCCCTCGCTGACCAAAGCGACGACGCGGAACTGGCAGCACACTTTGCGCCGATTGCGGCAGCACTTGCGGAAAATGAAGATAAGATCGTCGCCGAACTTCTGGCTGTCCAAGGCGGTGCCGCTGACCTCGGCGGATACTTCCACACAGACGCCGACAAAACCGCTGCTATCATGCGCCCATCGCAAACGCTGAACTCGATTATCGGGTAACCCCTGCGAACGTCGCAGATTTCGACAAATACGAAAGGCCATCCCAACTGGGGTGGCCTTTTGTTTTGTGCAAACCTGTGGTGTAGCTAGCTTTGACGAGTGAATGTGAGACATCCATGCCCGACCAAGAGCAACGACGCGTTCTGATAACTGGCAGCGCCGGTTTTATCGGATACCACCTGTCGCGCGAACTTCTCGACCATGGGTTTCAGGTCGTCGGCTTTGACGCGATGACCGACTACTACGACGTGAATCTAAAGCATCGACGCCACCAGATGCTTCTGCAAAGCCCGGGGTTCCGCGCCATTGAAGGCCGCCTCGAAGACATGGACGTGTTAACGGAGACATTTCGCAGCGCCGAAGCCGACATTGTCGTCCACCTCGCCGCACAGGCGGGTGTTCGATACAGCCTCGAAAACCCCCGCTCCTACGTCGAAACCAACCTCCTCGGCACATTCAACATTCTGGAATGCGCCAAGGAGTTCCGGCCGCAGCATTTGCTCATGGCCTCTACCTCCTCCGTCTACGGCGCCAACCCGGACATGCCGTTTTCCGAGACACACCCAACCGACGCTCCGCTTACGATCTATGCCGCGACGAAGAAATCGAACGAGCATATGGCCCACTCCTATGCCCACCTCTGGGACATCCCAACGACCATGTTTCGCTTCTTCACGGTTTACGGCCC
>CAZMRS010000524.1:0-2221 GCA_964568435.1 uncultured Boseongicola sp.
CGACGCCGATCATCAGTGCCGGGGGAAAAAGCGTGCCCCAGAGTTCGGCGTCAAAGTCTGGGAGCGTCGGACCTGGCAAGCCCCGAGGAATATCTCCGACGATCGAAACGCCAACCGATTGCAGCTCAAGATAGTAGACTGAAAGGGTCGTAACAATGACGGCCAGAACGGGCGCAGCCTTGGACAGGCTTGCAGCAAGCGTCTTGGAAAGGCCGGCTCTGTCCAGTAGCGGCGCCAGCGCCCGACGCGCCCAGAAGAGAAATCCGGCAGCAGCGCCCCCAATAGCCAGTGTCGCGGTGTTCGTCGCAGATAGACCGGCCACGAGGCTCGACACCTGTTCGACAAGATTGTGCCCCTCGACATCAAAGCCAAGGATGTGCTTGAGTTGACCAACCGCGATGATCAGCGCACTGGCTGTGATGAAGCCGGAGATGACAGGATGGCTGAGGAAGTTGGCCAGAAAGCCGAGCCGCGCAAGCCCCATTGCAATCAAGACAAGTCCCGATATCAGGGTCAGGACGATCGCCGCACCGAGATACTCGGGCGTTCCTCGCGCCGTGAGTTCTCCGATGGCTGAAGCTGTCATAAGCGAAGCGACAGCAACCGGACCAACCGCCAAGGTCATCGATGTCCCGAAGATTGCGTAGATAACCAAGGGCGCGATTGAGGCATAAAGCCCGACCTCTGGGGGCAGACCCGCAAGTAGGGCATAGGCCAGCGACTGGGGTATAAGCATTATGGTCACAATGGTCGCGGCTATTACGTCGGCCGAGAACGTTTCCCTGTCGTACGAGGGCGCCCAGTTCAGGATCGGGAAATATCGCGACAACATCGCGGACCTCATTCATAGAGTTTTGGGTGGTTCAGGGCGGCGCGTTCAGCGCCGTCCTCAATCTGTTTTGGCGAACCTATGGGCGACGGCTGGATCGGTTTGCCTGGGCGAGTGACCACGCGTTCGTCGCACGCATCCCAGAACGGCAATAGGCAAACACCTTGGAATTTGGCTGTTCGACAACCCGTGCCAGTTGCTCGGCTTCGTCTGCAAACGGCTCGCCCGGCATTATCGGGTGATAATGGAATTCGATCCCAAATCCTTTAGCGACTTCATCCATCTTCGACGACACTGCACTACCGGGATGCTCTGCATCGGGACGGTTGCACACGACATCCGTGAAGCCCTCGTCTGCTAGTTCCGCAAGATCTTCCTCCACGATTTGCGCTCCGACGAAGAGGTTTGGGGCGAGTTGTGTCATTTCCATTTTGTCACCTCATGCCATTGCGAGACGGGTGCGTTTTGCGGGAACTGCCAACAGCATGCCGCCGATCATTGATCCTACGAAGAGCAGACCTTCCCACCCGCCGAAAGAAAGGGCGGCAAAGGACGGTCCCGGGCAGAGTCCCGCCAGGCCCCATCCTGCACCGAAGATCATGGAGCCGATCGCAAGGTCTGGCGTGATCTTCTGTACCGGGCGGGCCGGAAAGCTGCCGCCTGCCATGGGAGCGCGACGCTTCTCTGAGATGTGCCATGCGATGGCCATGGGGAGGATCGCTCCGCCAAGGACAAAGGCCAGTGTTGGATCCCAGTCGCCAAATATGTCGAGCCATCCTTGCACACGACTTGTGTCCACCATGCCTGAGATCAAAAGCCCCAGGCCAAAAAGCGCGCCACTTGATAGTGAGATTATTCGACGCATCAGATCACTCCCAGAACATGTTTGAAGACAAGGACGCTGACGCCGCCGGCAAGAAGGTAGAAAGCGGTCGCCGCGATGCCTCTGAGTGAAAGACGCGAGATTCCACAGACCCCGTGCCCGCTGGTGCAGCCGTTTGCGAGGCGTGCGCCAAATCCAACCAGGATACCAGCGGCGATGATCACCGACGGGTTTGACGTGATGTTGGTGTCCGCCTCAGCGCCAAGGATCGACAATGCGAGCCAAGGTGCGGCAATCAGGCCTGCGATGAACAGCGCTCGGTCGCGCCATTCACTGCGGCCGGAGCCATCAACGAGACCGCCGATGACACCACTTGCACCCATGATGCGCCCGTTGCCGAGCAGGTAAACCGCACCGGCCAGCCCGATCATCAGGCCCCCGACGAGCCCGTACAGATGGCTTTGTTCAATCATTGTATCAGAGCCTGTTCACTGGAACTTTGAAGTAGACGTTGCCGTCGTCTTCGGCGGGCGGCATCTGACCGGCACGCATGTTGACCTGCAGCGAAG
>CAZMRS010000525.1:0-2219 GCA_964568435.1 uncultured Boseongicola sp.
ATAAAAAAATCGCTGATCGCGACGGAGCGGCTGCGCAAACGGGTCCGCGCCGCCATTGGCGAGGCTTCCAGTTGCGAGGTCGATGTGAACGATAATGCCCTTCGAACCGAACTCAGCGGCGATGTTCTTGGTATCGACAACGGCCTCATCTCGCTTCCCACGGAGCCTGGGCTTGTTGTCCCCCGGAGCCGCGCGCGCTTGCTGAATTTTCGCAAGTAGCGGTTTGACGCCCATGTCCGCGAAGTCCTGGCTGCCTCATTTCACCACAGCACTCGCCGAAGGCAATGCAGATGATATTGCCTCCCTCTTTGCGCAGGGCGGGTTCTGGCGCGACTATCTTCCGTTTAGGGGGACACTTCAAACGATAGAGGGGCGAGAGAAAATCACCACCTTCGGGGCGCGGATGGGGCCGCCTGCAGGTATGCGCGATGTCGTGTTCGAAGGGAAGGCAGAGGCCTCCGAAGGGTTCTTTCGGTTCGCTGTGGCATCGCGAACGGGCCGTGGCTATCTGCGCCTGTCGGACGGTGTTTGCGAGACACTATTTACTCAACTGGATGATCTGGCCGAAACGCGTTCGGGGCAAAGCGATCCGGACGCGCCCTTCGTGCTCGTTGTCGGCGGAGGTCAGGGCGGGCTAGCGCTCGGCGCGCAACTCAGCGATCTTGGGGTGCCCTATCTGATCATCGACAAACACCCACGCGTGGGCGACCAATGGCGGTCGCGCTATGACAGCCTCGTGCTGCATGATCCGGTCTGGTACGACCATCTGCCTTTCAAACCCTTTCCCGAAGGCTGGCCCGTCTTCACCCCAAAAGACCAGATGGGCGACTGGCTGGAGGCTTTCGTCGAAGACCTGGAGCTGGATATCTGGACAAATACGGCGCTCACGTCCGCACGCTTTGACGAAACCAGCAAGACGTGGACAGCGCAGGTTGATCAAGACGGCGCGTCTGTCACCTTGCAACCCACCCATATCGTAATGGCCTTAGGGCTCTCTGGGTTTCCAAATGTGCCGGAATTCTCCGGCCAGGACGCATTTTCAGGGCCGTAAATGCACTCCAGCGCGTTCAAGCTGGACGACCAATTCAAAGGCCAAGACGTGGTCATCGTCGGAGCCAACAACTCCGCCCATGACATCGCCGCCGATCTGGTGCGCATCGGTGCGCGCCCGATACTGGTGCAGCGGTCGTCATCTTTGGTGGTGCGGCAGGATGATTATTGCAAGCGGGTGCTTGGCCCGCTTTATTCAGCCAAGGCTCTTGCAAAGGGCATCACGACCGACAAGGCCGACATCCTGCAGTCCTCCATGCCCCTGCGTCTGCTGGAGAAGCGGCACAAAGCGATCTGGGACAAGATCCGTGCAGATCAAAGTGACTATTATCAGCGCCTGACCGCTGCAGGATTCACGCTCGATTTCGCGGAAGACGGCGCCGGGCTGGGCATGAAGTACCGCCGTACGGCGTCGGGCTATTACATCGACGTGGGTGCTGCGGAGATGGTGATGGACGGCCAGATCAAGGTCCGCTCCGGCCAGGGGATCAATCATCTGAGCAATAAGGCCGTGCATCTGGAAGATGGCAGCACTCTGCCCGCAGATGCCGTTGTCTATGCGACGGGATACGGCGATATGACCGACTGGGTCGCCGCGCTTGTTGACCGTGACACCGCAGAAAAGGTTGGGCCTTGTTGGGGATATGGTTCCGGCACAAAAGGCGATCCCGGCCCTTGGATTGGCGAGTTGCGCAACATGTGGGTGGAAACCGCTCAAGAGGGTCTTTGGTTCACCGGCGGCAACCTGAGCCAAGCACGCTATTTCTCTCGTCTGTTGGCGATACAACTCGCCAGAAAATTCGCGGCATGAACCGCCTGGACGGAAAAGTGGCACTCATAACAGGCGGTGCGCGCGGCATGGGCGCCGCCGAAGCAGCACTGTTTGTTGACGCCGGAGCAACCGTCATTATCACGGATGTGGATGCCTCTCAAGGCGAGGCTGTCGCGGAGAGCATCGGGCCATCTTGCCTGTTTTTGCCCCACGATGTTGCGTCAGAAAGCGATTGGTCTCGCGTTGTCGGGCAAATCGAAGCGGATCACGGACATATCGACGTTTTGGTGAACAACGCAGGCATCTTCCGCGTGATGGGTACCGAAGACACGACCCTTGCTACCTGGGACCAGTTGGTTTCGATCAATCAAACCGGCACGTTTCTTGGGATACGCAG
>CAZMRS010000526.1:0-2212 GCA_964568435.1 uncultured Boseongicola sp.
GCCTTGGCCGGACTTTTCAACTCCGCCGACGATCAACCAGTTCTTCGCGCGCGTCATTGCGACGTAGAGTAGCCGCTGACGCTCTTCGGCTTCCGCGCGCGCCGCGGCTTCTTTTGCAGCTTGCAGTTTGGGAGGGGCGAGATCTTTGCCCAGGTTCCACAAGGGCGTATTTGTGTCATCCAAAATGACATCATCGATGGAGGCGCGGGGATCGCGCATGGTGTCTGGGAGAAACACTATCGGAGCCTCCAGCCCCTTTGCGCCATGGACGGTCATCACGCGTATCAAGCCGTCGGATGTGTCGGATTGCCGTTTAATTTCAATGTCATCAGATGATACTCTGGCGAGGAAGCCTGTCAGACTTGGAGTTTCGGTCTGTTCGTAGCGGAGGGCTTGGTTGAGAAGCTCGTTAATGCCGTCTTCAGCCTCTGGCCCGAGGCGGGACATCAGAGCGCGGCGGCCGTTGTGCCGTGTCAGGATCAACTCAAGAAGCTCGTAGGGCCTTTGAAAATCGGCGTCGCGACGTAATTGATCGAGTGCTGAAAACGTCTCGGGGTGATCATCCTGCGCTTCTCGCAGGGCTTGCCAGAGGTAGCCCTTGCGCGGGCTGGCCAGCGTGAAGAGTTGCTGGTCAGTCCAGCCGAACAAAGGGGAGCGCAGAACGGTTGCCAGCGACAAGTCGTCTTCAGGAAGGGCCAGGAAGGACAGAAGCGCCAATAGATCGCGTACCGCGAGTTCCGCCGTCACTTTTAGGCGGTCGGCGCCAGCGATGGGGAGGCCGGCAGATTTGCAGGCGGAGATGATGCTGTCGAACAGCGCACCACGACCCTGTACCAAGATCAAGACGTCTCCGGCGGTGGCAGGCCTTATTTCGCCGTTTTCGGCTGTAATAGAGACTGTTTCTGTGATTTTTGCGATCTTCTCGGCAATCCGCTTTGCAAGCTGGCTTGTGGGAGATTCCGAGGACAAGCGATCCACCGGATCGTGCCATTCGATATCGTCCGGCCCCTCGGGCGTCGGCTGGAGATCCCAAAGATCCACGCGACCCGGGAGGTCCGCCTTGAATGCTTTGTGGTTGATGCTTTCGCCGACCCCTTCGGGTGCGTCTTTGAAGGTGGCGTCGACAGCGGTGAGGATGGCCGGGGAAGAGCGGAAGGAATACGTGAGTTCGCGGCTTTGAAGCCCGCCCGCGTGTTCGAGTTTTTGCCGGAATTCTTCTGCTGTTGTGTCGAAGCGACGCGCATCGGCGCCCTGAAAGCTGTAGATCGACTGCTTTTTGTCGCCCACGACAAAAATGGTACGCGGGCGATCCGTGCGCGCGCCTTCACCTGCTGTGATTTCGGCGGAGAGCGCTTTGATGACATCCCATTGCGCCGGGCTGGTGTCCTGTGCCTCGTCGACGAGGATGTGGTCAATCCCGCCATCGAGGCGGTAGAGCACCCAAGCGAGTCCGTCCTGAGTGAGGAGATCGCGGGCTTTTAGGATGAGGTCATCGAAGTCCAGTGTGCCGCGGTCTTGCTTGGCTTGTGCGTAGGCGGGGAGGAAGTCTGCGGCGAAGGTGTGGAGGCGGGCGGTGCGCTCGGCGGCTTCGAAGGTTACGCGTCTTGGGCGAAGGTCGGCGAGGCGTTCCATAATGCGGTGTAGGTGCGGTGTGTGAGGCGCGAAGGGGCCGTTTCGGAAGGCGGTTGTGGGTACTGTGTTTGTCTTGGGGGCGAACGGGTTCTTGGCACTTGCGCCGAAAAGGAGTTTGCCTTCAAGACGCGCGATCGATGCGTAGGATCGCTCTGTCGGCAGCGACGTCAGCCAGGCGCCGAGAGCTTGGTCTGTCGTCTTGTCGGATGTTGCGAGAATGGCCGGCAGGGACTCTAGAAAAGTCCAATCGTCGTTGGTTAAGGTTGCGCCCAGAATGGCATCTCTGTTGTCGTTTCGGTCGGCACCCAAATGATCGAAGATTTCTTGGCGAATGTCGGTGCTCAAAAAGTGTTCCGAGTTGGACGCGATGGATTGCGCGAGGTCGATCAGGCTTTCGCCGGAGAAAATCTCAGAGATATCAGACAAGGACCGCGTTCCGGAGGTGGCGAGCGCATCGAGGACGTCGCGGATCATTTCCTTACGAGTCACATCGTCGAGTTCGGTGAACTGAGGGGAGACGCCGGCCTCTATTGGGAACTGCCGGAGAAGTGCTGCGCAGAACGAGTGAATCGTCTGAATT
>CAZMRS010000527.1:0-2207 GCA_964568435.1 uncultured Boseongicola sp.
TTCAAGGTGACTTGACCGAGCTTGCATCAGATCAGGACTTTACCCGTGATAGTGATGTCCCAAACGCCTTTGTTTTTCGTGGAGTGGCGCTTGGCGACTATGCAGCCGCGGCGCTTGCGATGTCACGCGCGGAAGCGCTTGGACTTGGTCAACGGATTTCGCCCTAGGCCATAGACAAACCTGACGCGATCCGGTCTAGATCGTTGAAAAGAGGGACTACTCATGCGCAAATTTCTTGTGGTACTCGATGACAGTCGCGAGTGTTTGAACGCAATGCGCTTCGCCGCGATGAGGGCGGCGCATACCGGCGGTGGTGTGCAAGTCCTTTCGGTTATTCCCCCGGATGAGTTCAATCACTGGATTGGGGTCGGCGAAATTATGCGCGAAGAGGCCCGGGAACGTATTCATGCGCATTTCGAAGTGTTCGCCAAGTGGATGCGCGACAAACAGAATGTCGATCCGGAGCTGATTATTCGCGAAGGCGAACCTGTAAAGGAAATTCTGGCGCAGGTGAGTGAAGACCCCGAGATTGGCGTGCTCGTTCTGGGTGCTGCAAGCGACAAGCGCGGACCCGGTCCGATCATCAGCGAGCTATCCCGCAATCTCGGGGACTTGCCGATGCCTGTGACGATCGTTCCTGGTGAGCTGTCCAGGGACAAGCTTGAGGCGATTACTTGAATGCCTGCACACTCTTTAGAACCATTCCAAAGTCTTGACACCAGAGGGTGCGGGCCGCATATCTGAGTTAATTATCAGAGGATTTTGGTCATGTTTATCCAAACGGAATCGACTCCGAACCCGGCAACATTGAAATTTCTGCCTGGGCAGACTGTCCTTGAGACGGGCACCGCAGATTTTCCGAGCGCGGATGCTGCAGGAGCTTCCCCATTGGCAACGCGCCTATTCGGGATCGACGGCGTGGCTGGTGTGTTCTTCGGCATGGATTTCGTGACGGTCACCAAGACGGACGAGACGGACTGGGATCACATCAAACCGTCCATCCTTGGTGGTATCATGGAGCATTTCCAGTCGGGTCAGCCCGTGTTGGCCGGAGAAGCTTCAGCGGCATCGGGCCATGCAGAGCATACGGGTGAAGACGGCGAAATCGTGAACCAGATCAAAGAGTTGCTGGACACACGCGTACGCCCGGCTGTGGCTCAGGACGGTGGTGATATCGTGTTCCACGGCTTCGATCGTGGTATCGTTTATCTGCACATGCAAGGAGCCTGCGCCGGTTGTCCGTCTTCAACTTTGACGCTGAAGATGGGGATCGAGAATCTGCTGCGGCACTATATCCCCGAGGTGCTTGAAGTACGGCCTGTTGCAGCTTGATTATTTGCGCCGGCTTCGCCGACGCGGCGGCTGGGGGCTCTGCCCCCCGCAAGACTGCGCTTGCTCCCCCCGGGATATTTGAACCAAGAAGATGACTATTCGTCCGACAATACTGGCGTTTGATACGTCCGGTCCTTGGTGCGCCGCGGCGCTGAAAATGGAAGGCCAGGTGCTCCAGTCGCGACAGGAAGAGATGCCGCGGGGACAAGCAGAGCGTCTCATGCCTATGATTGAGGACATTGTCAGGGCAGAAGATGCCTCTTTGGAAAAGATAGATGCCATTGGTGTTGGGATCGGACCGGGAAATTTCACAGGTATACGGATTGCAGTAAGTGCAGCACGGGGATTGGCGCTCGCATTGGGGATCCCGGCAATAGGTGTTTCTACATTTGAGATAGCTGCCCGCGGAGCGGAAAAAGAATGTGTTTTGTTGGAGGGGCCGCGAGGCACGGCCTACGTTTCGCAGTTCGTAGATGGCCGTTGGAGCGCGCCGTTGAACATTGATCTAAACGACGCGGGCACCGAGTTGAATGTTCCCAGTGGTGCGTTGATAACTGGTTATATGTCAGAGCTTGTCGCCGAGCGCTGCCAAAGCCGTGAAAGCGGCTCAGTTTACCGCCTTGGGCGGTCGAGGGCCGGTAACCCTGCCGTGCAAATCGCGAATATCGTTTCATTGAGGCCCGCGCCTACTTCGCCTCCAGCCCCGCTTTATATCCGCCCCGCCGATGCCGCGCCTGCGTCTGATCCGCCTCCGGTCATTTTGTCGTGACTCCGGAAGCTCTGGCTGACATTCATGCGCGGTCGATTTTGGTACCGACACCTTGGTCCCCGCCGACATTTGAAGGGCTCATTACCGCGCGAGGCGCCATTCTGGT
>CAZMRS010000528.1:0-2196 GCA_964568435.1 uncultured Boseongicola sp.
GGCATTCACGCCGAACCCGTCACCATGGGCCTGACGTTCGCACGCTTCTACGCGGAAATGGATCGCAACCTTTCTCGCCTCAGAAATGCACGTGCAGAAATTGCAACCGGCGCCATCTCCGGCGCGGTTGGAACCTTCGCGAACATCGACCCCGCAGTTGAGGCCCACGTCTGTGAAAAACTTGGCCTCATCCCCGAACCTATCTCGACCCAAGTCATCCCCCGCGACCGTCACGCCATGTTCTTCGCGACACTCGGCGTCATCGCCAGCTCGATCGAAAACATCGCGATTGAAATACGCCACATGCAGCGCACCGAAGTGCTTGAAGCCGAAGAATTCTTCTCCAAGGGCCAAAAAGGCTCGTCGGCCATGCCGCACAAGCGCAACCCGGTTCTGACCGAGAACCTGACGGGCCTTGCCCGCCTCGTCCGCATGGCCGTGATCCCGGCGATGGAAAACGTCGCGCTCTGGCACGAACGTGATATTTCGCATTCCTCCGTCGAACGCGGCATCGCACCAGACGCAACCGTCACGCTCGATTTCGCACTCGCCCGTTTGACCGGCGTCATCGAGAAACTCGTCATCTACCCCGAAAATATGATGAACAACCTCAACAAGTTCCGGGGCCTTGTTCATTCCCAGCGTGTTCTGCTCGCACTGACTCAAAAAGGCGTCAGCCGCGAGGACGCCTACAAATACGTCCAACGCAACGCCATGCGCGTCTGGGAAGAAGGCAAAGATTTCCAGACCGAGCTTCTCGCCGACCCCGACGTGACGGCGGCCATGACGAATGAAGAGATCGCCGAGAACTTCGATCTTGGTCACCACACCAAACATGTTGATACCATCTTCAAGCGCGTGTTCGGTGACTAGAGAGATCAATTGAAGGTGGCGCATTCTTTGCTTTGACGATGAACAAGCGCATGCTACCTTCATCGCATTAGACGATAGGAGAGACCAACGAAGACCTAGTTGCTTCTGGCCACTCTGGCCCTCAAAACCGCGCCATCTTTAACCAAGGCGATAGGATGGAGATATGGGCACGCGACAGCCGAAAACGTCGCAATGGCCTGTGCGGAAGGTTCGGTCAAATGCGCTGACGAAAAGCGCCGCGTACGAACCACGGGTTTAGTCACATTTTTCCCTCAAGATACTAGGGCGGCGGCATCGCCGCCCTTTTTCTATGCCTGGCGGGCAATCAGTCATCTCCGGTCGGCTTCATCGATGACGAACCACCAACGTCAGGTGAGACCACGACAACATGCGTAGACCGCGATGACACTTCCAACGACCAAGCCAGCCTTTTCAGACATCTGAGCGAACTCGCCTGAGCCAGACCTCTCGACGGTGAAAAACGCGTTTTGAAACCGCTTTCAGTTTCGGATGAAACACCAACATATCTGGGCCTTATCACCCGAACGTCAGGTGACTGGCCTGTCGCAGAACCCGCATACCGCGCCTATAACGGCTAAGGTCTCACCGATCTCAGGCACCTCAATGCCGCGCGAAATCAGCTTTCCGAGATCAGCGCACGCGCTGGCCGTCAAAGCTGACCCGAGATTGCGCCGCGCCTCCACATCAATGGCACCCAAAGCGGCTGCTGAGCCCCTAAAGTAGCCAATCCTTAACCCTTCAATCCTATCCAACGACAAAGTGGAGACGAGAGACTGTCGTTGGACCTTACCGTTAACGATCCCATTGACCTGCCCGGCCTTGCCCCAACCAGTCACCTAAGCGGGCGCGAAAAGGCCGCCATCGTCGTGCGCCTACTTCTGTCCAGCGGGTCTGTCCCTGCCATTTCCCAATTACCCGAAAGCGTCCAGACCGACCTGGCCTTGCAACTCGCCCGCATGGCACCGGTCGACCAAGACACCGTGGATGCAGTCGCCGGCGAATTCGCCGATGCGATCGAACGCATCGGCCTGTCTTTTCCTACAGGCCTCGACGGCGCTCTGGGGCTACTTGAAGGGGTCATTTCCGCGAACGCTTCCAGCCGCGTCCGCCGCATGTCGAGCGACGATTACCATGGGGACCCATGGGACAAAGTCGGCAGCGTCGAAAACGAACGCCTTGCACAGGTGCTTGAGGACGAATCTGTAGAAGTCGCAGCCGTCATTCTGTCAAAGCTCGAGGTTTCCAAAGCTGCAGAACTCCTCGGCCTCATCCCCGGTGATCGCGCCCGCCGCATTACATATG
>CAZMRS010000529.1:0-2193 GCA_964568435.1 uncultured Boseongicola sp.
CAGCGGCACCATCGCCGACTATCGTCGCCCCTCCTTTGGGGAGGATTGAGGCGGTTGACCCTGAAGAGGCCTATATCGCTTCGATTTCCTCGTGCCACATGTTGTGGTTTTTGGATTTTGCGCGGCGGGCTGGTTGGTCGGTGGCGTCTTATCGGGACCATGCGGCCGGGGCGTTGAAGCAGACAGACGGGCGGGTGTGGATCCCGCGTGTCGATTTGAACATTGAGGTCACGTTTGACGGCGCGACCCCGGACGAAATGGCACATTTGGCGCTGCACGATAAAGCGCATCATGCCTGTTTTATCGCGAATTCGGTGAAAACCGAGATCGTGGTCAATTTGAAGTAAGGACTGAAGAGACATGAGCGCGACACGTATTGATGGCAAGGCATTCGCGGGCACAGTGCGCGAGAAAGTTGCGGCACATGTGGCGAAGCTGAAGGCAGATCACGACATCACCCCGGGCCTGGCGGTGGTTTTGGTTGGCGAAGACCCTGCGAGCCAGGTTTACGTGCGCTCCAAGGGCAAGCAAACGGTTGAAGTCGGCATGAAGTCGGTCGAGCACAAACTGGACGCGGACACGTCAGAAGCCGATTTGTTGGCACTGATAGAAGAGCTGAACGCCGATCCGACCATCCACGGGATTCTGGTGCAGCTGCCGCTGCCCGGCCATTTGAATGAAGACCTAGTGATTAACTCGATTGATCCAGCGAAGGACGTGGACGGCTTCCACATTTCCAACGTGGGCCTGCTTGGGACCGGACAGAAGTCGATGGTGCCGTGCACTCCGCTTGGGTGCCTGATGATGCTGCGGGATCACCATGGGTCTCTATCCGGGTTGGACGCTGTTGTTGTGGGGCGGTCCAACATCGTGGGCAAGCCAATGGCGCAGTTGCTTTTGGGTGATAGCTGCACCGTGACGATTGCGCATTCGAGAACCAAAGACCTGCCAGACGTCGTGCGGCGTGCGGACATCGTTGTGGCAGCCGTTGGTCGCCCTGAGATGGTTCCGGGTGATTGGATTAAGCCGGGGGCGACCGTCATCGACGTGGGCATCAACCGGATCGACGCGGGCGTCAAAGAAGATGGCTCGCCGAAAACACGCCTTGTGGGCGACGTGGATTTCGCAAGTGCGTCCGAGGTGGCCGGTGCGATCACCCCGGTTCCGGGCGGCGTTGGCCCGATGACCATCGCGTGTTTGCTTGCGAACACGCTGACGGCGTGCTGCCGCGCGAATGGACTGGAGGAACCGGAAGGTTTGACAGCCTAAGCTGCGACCAACTCGGCCAGGTTGTCGTAGCTGACCGCCATGCCTTCTTCCATGTCCGAGGCGCGTGGGCTCCCAAGTCCATCGTATCTTCGGGGACGATGCGGAGCGGAGCGTCGAGCGCAGGAAACGTGCCGAAGATTGTAATGCATCACGGCTCGCCTCGTCGGCCCACGTGTAGAAAAACTTCCCTCCGGCCACACCATAAACGGCGGATTGGGGCATCGTCCAACCTTCGGGGCCGGGCATCCTTTTTTGATTTTCTATTCGTTGATGTGGGCGTCATAGACGGCCTCGGGCGATGCATTGAAGCGACGTGTCAGGCGGAGATCGGTATCCCCTCGCAATGAATTGATGGGATTCTTTGATGTCCCGCGCTAGCTTGATTTTCAACAACGAGGGAGATCTCCATGGCCAAGAAATACTCAGGCGAGTCCATCGAAATCAGCTTCGAGATGAAGCGCTGCATTCATGCGCGGAACTGTTTCTTGAAACTGCCGCAGGTGTTTGACCCTAGCCGTCGTCCGTGGGTTGATCCTGATGCGGCCTCGGAAGAGGAGATTGCGGCGATGATCCGAACCTGTCCTTCTGGTGCTTTGACCTATCGGAAGCTGAACGGTGCGGCGGAGGAAGCGGCCCCGGGCATCAACCGCGTTTCTGTCCTGGAGAATGGACCTAACGCATTCCATGGCAATCTGGTGGTGGCAGGCGAGGCTATGACACGAGCCACTATCTGCCGGTGTGGAAAAACAAAGAATCCACCGTTCTGCGATTATTCTCACGTTGAAGCCGGGTTTGGTGCCACAGGCGAGCCGCAAGAAAGCGGCAAGGATGCACCTGCGGACGATCCGGGTGAAGAGCTTCATATCATGGGCCATGAGAACGGCCCGATTGAGGCGCGCGGCGCCTTGGAGATCACGTCAGGCA
>CAZMRS010000530.1:0-2189 GCA_964568435.1 uncultured Boseongicola sp.
CAGAAGTCATCGGCGCCACGTCTCTTGCAACACGCGACATCCCGGCACAGGCGAGTTCACTCGCGATCGAAGTCCCCGAGAACATGGACGCGACAACCGAGGAAGCGCTCTTTCACCTCCACAACCACATGCTGGCCCAGCGCCTCCCGCTGCTTCTCATCTCCCGCGAGCCGCCGGCCCGCTGGCCCTTAAAGCTGCCCGACCTCAAAAGCCGGATGGAAGCCACTGATGTCGTACAGATCGACGTTCCAGACGATGCACTTTTGTCAGCCGTTCTGGTCAAACTCTTCACCGATCGCCAGATACAGATCGCACCCAACCTGATCCCCTGGATCATCGCGCGAACGGAACGCTCCTTCGCGGCAATCCAGGCAACAGTTGCAGCCCTGGACGCCGCGGCACTTGCCGAAAAGCGCGCCATCACCCGTCCCTTCGCGCGGCGTGTGCTGGACAATATGACCAAAGACGCGCGATAAACGTCATTCTGTCGTCAAATTTGAGCTTTAGGCCGTGCGTTATGAGTATGGTTACCGATTTCTTGAAGGCCGATCTCGTCGCCCCGACTACTGTCGAAGGCGTTGATGATCGGTCTCCAAACCGCTTTTTCAATCGCGAGCTGTCATGGCTCGCGTTCAACTGGCGTGTGCTCGAAGAATCGGAGAACCCGCGCGTTCCGCTGCTGGAACGCCTTCGCTTCCTGTCCATCTCAGCGACGAACCTTGACGAATTCTACACTGTTCGCGTCGCAGGTCTGCGCGAGCTTGCTCACGCAGGCAACACAACACCCGCCGCTGACGGTCGCAGCCCGGCAGAACAGCTCGTTCTTATCAATGAAAACGCCCGCAACTTGCTCAACCGCCAACAGGACGTCTGGAGCGAACTGAAGAATGAGCTGTCAGAGGCAGGCATAAAGATCCTGTCGCAGGATGACCTGACAACGGAAGATCGCAAATTCTGCGAAAGCACCTTCCTCACTCAGGTTTTCCCCATCCTGTCACCGTTGGCCATCGACCCGGCACACCCATTTCCGTTCATTCCGAATGCCGGGTACTCGCTGGCGCTGCAATTACAGCGGAAGACCGACAAACGCCCGCTCCGAGCACTTCTCCCTATCCCGCAGCAGATTGACCGTTTCGTCAAAATGCCGTCCGAAGATGGAACTCACCGTTTCCTGCCATTGGAGGACTTGCTCCTTCTCCACCTCGACAGCCTGTTTCCCGGCTACAAAGTCTCGGGAAACTGCGCGTTCCGCGTCCTGCGCGACAGCGACCTTGAAGTTGAAGACGAGGCCGAAGACCTCGTGCGCGAATTTGAGGTTGCTCTCAAACGTCGCCGTCGCGGCGAAGTCGTGCGCCTGACGATCTCACCCGATGCGCCCAAGGCGCTGCGTTCGGTCATCACGGAAGAACTCGAGGTCTCCGAAGAAGAGATCATCGAACTCGGTGGCATGATCGACCTGTCGGACCTGTCCGAGCTCGTCCTCGACGATCGCCCTGACCTGCTCTGGCCATCCTTCACACCCCGTGTGCCCGAACGCGTTCAGGACCACGACGGCGACATGTTCGCCGCCATCCGCCAAAAGGACATGCTCCTCCACCACCCTTACGAGACATTCGACATGGTGGTGCGGTTCCTAAAGCAGGCCGCGATGGACCCGAACGTAGTCGCGATCAAACAGACGCTTTATCGCACGTCCAACAACTCACCCATCGTCGCCGCTCTTTGCGAAGCTGCCGAGGAAGGCAAATCCGTTACTGCGTTGGTGGAACTCAAGGCCCGCTTTGACGAAGCCGCAAACATCCGCCAGTCACGCACCTTGGAACGCGCCGGTGCTCACGTCGTGTACGGCTTTTTGAACTTCAAAACCCACGCGAAAATCTCGACCGTGGTCCGCCGCGAGGGGGGCGAACTCGTCACCTACACCCACTTCGGCACCGGCAACTACCACCCCATCACAGCCAAGATTTACACCGACCTCAGCCTCTTCACCTGTGACACCGCGTTAGGGCGCGACGCCACCAAGGTTTTCAACTACCTCTCTGGTTACGCCCAGCCGGAAGGCATGGACAACCTTGCCATCTCTCCGCTCGATCTGAAGAACACACTGCTTGAACGGATTGCTGAAGAAGCTGAGCACGCACTTGCCGGCAAACCAGCCGAAAGCTGGGCCAGGGTGAGTTCGCGAAGCG
>CAZMRS010000531.1:0-2183 GCA_964568435.1 uncultured Boseongicola sp.
GTCTGCGCATTCTGGCACCCGACATGCGATCGGAGCGCACGCGCCGTGCGATCACTGCCTCCAATCGGGGACTTCCGGCTCGGGCGGCAGGCCGATGTCCCGGCGCAGGTATGTGGTCAGATCCGAAGCATCTGGTGGGCGTGCACGCCGTTAGCTCTGACCGCGCAGGACCGCGAGCGCAGCCGTAATCAGGACGCGCGCGGCACCGTTTTCGCGGATGGCGTCTTCGATAAGAGTTTTTGCGGCAGTACTACGCCTACCAATGGGAAGTGCGTTCATAATGGTTAACCGTCAGATGACGGCCCTCTTGTTAGAAATGAATGATCCAGACTCAGGCCGCGCTCCGCGCGGTCGGGTCAGTTTCATTTTGGGTTGAAAATGGCGGCCTTAGGCCGAAGCGAGCGGGTTCGGATCAGCGGCAATTGCGCGGAAGTTCCCACACTGCGCCCATCACAACGAGGAGAAGAGTATGAAGATAAGTCATGCGTCCCCTCCTTTTGCTCATGTGGCGACCAAGCGGGGCGCAACCGATGCTGGTCCTGAAATCCAAGGTTTTCTGAATTTTCTGTCGGACTGATCCGTGGGGCGTTGTCAGACGTAACTAGGAAAAGCGAGGACAGAATGCGCAAGACGCTGATAGCAATCACCCTTTTTATTGCCGCCTGCACGGGAAAGCCCGATGAGACCGACGCGCTCTTGAGCGATCGTTCCTTAGATCTCGAGGAGTTTTTCGTGGGGGAGCTTGTCGCGAAGGGACAGTTTCAGGATGTGTTTGGTACGGTGCGGCGCAGATTTGACGTGGCGATTGAAGGGCGTTGGGACGGGGAGACCCTGACACTTATCGAGGATTTCGTTTACGAGGATGGGGCAACCGAGCAGCGCATTTGGTCGTTGGTCAAGACCGGTGAGGATACCTGGGAAGGAACCGCGCCGGGTGTTGAAGGGGTCGCGCGCGGCGTCGAACGTGGAGACACATTCAACTGGCGTTACACAATCGACCTTCCAGTTCCGTCGGCAGATGGAACGGTCGAAACCATCAATGTGACATTCGACGATTGGATGTGGTTGTTGTCAGACGACCGCCTGTTGAATCGAGCCTACGTTAAAAGGTTCGGCATCGACATCGGTGATGTAATCATCACATTCGAAAAACTCTGAGGCCTTACAGCAGCTGGCGAATTTTCAGACGCGTGATGCGATTGTCTTCGCGTTCGAGAATTTCGAAGCGAAATCCGTGAAACGAGAAAGTTTGTCCCTGTGATGGGATCGACTGCGCTTCATGGATTACGAGGCCTGCAATTGTGTTGGCCTCGTCGTCAGGCAGACTCCAGTCGGTCGCACGATTGAGATCCCGGATTGTCATTGCACCATCTACGAAGACGTCTCCGCTGTCTGTGCGGTGAAGTGGGTGCTCTTCGTCTATGTCGAACTCGTCGGTAATTTCGCCGACGATCTCTTCAAGAATATCTTCGAGGGTTATCAGACCTTCGAGCGCACCGTATTCGTCAACCACTAGGGCGAAGTGAGTCGAACGTCGGAGAAACTGCCGCATCTGCTCATCAAGCGCGGTTGTCTCGGGTACGAAGTAAGGTTCCATCGCGACGTCGAGAATATCGAAGCCTTTGAATGGGTCCTTGTTGTCGGCTTGTTCGCTCCGCCGAGCGTACATGGCCCGCAGAAGGTCCTTCGCGTGCATGACACCGATGATGTTTTCTTGTTCACCGCGATACACCGGAAGGCGCGTATGAGCGGACGCAAGACAAATCTCGAGCACCTGCTCGGGTGAAAGATCAGCGTCGATCATCTCGATCTGGCTGCGGTGAAGCATGATCTCTTCGACCGTTCTATCGGCAAGGTCCAGCGCCCCAAGGATACGGTCGCGGTCTTCTTTTTCGACAACGCCTTCAGAGTGACCAAGCTGCAATGCACCGGCAATTTCTTCGCGGACTGACATGATTTTGCTGTCGGGATCAATGCGCACGCCAAACAGCCTTAGTACGCCGCGCACGATGAGACGGACAAAACTGACGACCGGTGAAAACACAGTGACGACGAGTTGAATGGGGGCGGCGACGAGAGACGCTGCTCGCTCGGCATTCGAGATGGCGTAGGTTTTTGGCAAGACCTCTGCAAAGATCAAAACCAGCGCCGTCATAAACAGCGTTGCCAAGGCAACCCCGCTT
>CAZMRS010000532.1:0-2181 GCA_964568435.1 uncultured Boseongicola sp.
GAAAAAGAACGCGCCGTGTATCGTGTTTATCGACGAGATTGATGCTGTGGGACGCTCGCGTGGTGTCGGCTACGGCGGTGGTAACGATGAGCGCGAGCAGACGCTGAACCAGCTCCTGGTTGAAATGGATGGTTTCGAGGCCAATGAGGGCATCATCATCGTTGCGGCAACCAACCGCCCTGACGTTCTTGACCCTGCGTTGTTGCGCCCAGGTCGTTTTGACCGGCAGGTGCAGGTGCCTAACCCGGATATCAAGGGTCGCGAGAAAATCTTGGGCGTGCATGCGCGTAAGGTTCCTCTTGGGCCTGATGTGGACCTGCGCATTATTGCGCGGGGCACACCTGGGTTCTCAGGCGCTGATTTGGCGAACCTTGTAAACGAGAGTGCGTTGATGGCAGCACGCGTCGGACGTCGTTTTGTGACGATGGAAGATTTCGAGAACGCCAAGGACAAAGTCATGATGGGCGCCGAGCGGCGCTCGATGGTTATGACCGAGGACGAGAAAAAGCTGACGGCTTATCACGAGGCTGGCCACGCTGTGGTGGGTCTGAATGTGCCGCAGCACGATCCGATCCATAAAGCGACGATCATTCCGCGCGGACGTGCGCTGGGCCTAGTTCTATCGTTGCCTGAGCGCGACCAGTTGTCTGTGAGCTACACCAAGTACACTTCCAAGATCGCGATGGCGATGGGTGGACGGGTGGCCGAAGAGCTTGTGTTCGGTAAGGACAATGTTACCTCGGGTGCCGCGTCGGACATTCAGCAGGTCACCAGGATTGCGCGGGCGATGGTCACGCAGTTTGGCTACGCCGAAGAGCTTGGCTTTGTTGACTATGCGAACGAGCAGCAATCGCATCTTGGTGCCTATGGCGGTGGTACAAACCACTCAGCCGCGACGCAGAAGATGATCGACGATAAGGTGAAAGAGCTTGTTGACGAGGGCTACGAGACCGCCAAACGCATTCTGACTGAAAAGTACGATGACCTTGAGCGTTTGGCGCAAGGGCTGTTGGAATACGAGACCCTGACGGGCAACGAGATCACTCGCGTGATCGCAGGCGAGCCTTTGGGTCGTGGCGACGACGATGAGGATACGCCACCTGACACGGGTGGAACCGCCTCTGTCACGGCAATTCCGAAGACAAAGCCAAAGTCGAAGCCGTCGGACGACGACGGTGGCTTGGAGCCCGAACCATCGGCCTAAGTCGATCCGAAACTTGATGAAACTTTGCCCTGCCTCGTGCGGGGCATTGTTTTTTTGGGCGTCTCGGTTGATCTTTCCCGAAGTTGGTATTGGGGATTAACCATATGCTGTCTTACATCGCTGATATAGCTGACTTGATCGCTGCGTTTGCGATCGTGGTGTCGCTCTTGTTCGTTGCGTATGAACTCCGCACGACGCGCAAACAAACAGAACTGACGAACTGGCGGGAACTGCTGCACACTTTGACCGAATACAAAGGCATGGCCACGAACCCTGATCTTGCCGCCATACTCGTAAAGGGACACGCGGATTATCATGCTTTAAACGAGTCGGAGAAGATCGCTTTCGAAATGTATCTGGAGCAAGGCGTCCATGTTTTTGGCAACTTCCTGAAACATAACGACTCTCTACCGACCAAGCTCGTTGGGTTGGAGGATGCAATCGCCAACTATTTTTATGAGATGTTGGCGACACCCGGAGGGGCTGTCTGGTGGGAGGATATACAGCGCCGAAAGCGGTTCATGCCGGACACTTTCGTTGTTACGAATGCACTTTTGGAAAAGCGCCGCAAGAACGACGGCAATCCTGTTTAATTGTCGGAGATCACTTTTGCCCGCTCTCATCCCTTCTGAGTTCATTGGAACAGCCGTTTGGCTTGGCACAGTGCTGAACAGAGCTGCTGGTCTTGCCTCCCAATCGCAGGAAAGCCTTGTTGCCAGTTTTGCTGGCGCGGCGGAAGAAGATCACGGTGGACTGACACGCGCGTCGTGCTCACGGGTTGTGTCCCAATACCCCAAAGGAACTGAGATCAGGAATACGCGGCAGTTCTCAATCGTCTCCGCCGAAGAGCTGGCAGCGATTGCTGACGCAATGGGTATTGATGCGTTGGATCCAGCCTGGATTGGTGCCTCGATTGTTGTCGAGGGCTTGCCGGACTTCTCGCACGTTCCGCCGTCTTCTCGTCTGCAGTTCGCGAG
>CAZMRS010000533.1:0-2177 GCA_964568435.1 uncultured Boseongicola sp.
GGCTTCGTCGCCAAGCACCGGCCCCCAGCCACCTGCGAGCCCAATCTTGCCGCCGATTCGCGCAGCGGCGAATGAGCCTGTGCCGCAATGCGCGACGATGCCGTCCCGGTCACCCAATGCGCCTCGCAGCGCCGCCGGGCGGTCATCTTCTATTCTCGTGTGGCGCATCGGAAGAAAGGTCGCAAACTGGTCGGCAATTTCAGGTCCGGTTATCCCCGCAAGACCGAGGTACGCAGGCACATCCACCAGTTCTTCAAGGGTTTTTCCGACCTTCCGGGCGACCTCCTCCAGTCCACGTCGCAACTCGGCGACCGCGGCCGCGAAGTCCGTCGACACATTCACCGGCCCAGCTTGTACCACCATGGGTTCGCCCTCAGTTGTCAGCGCAATCCGGCAGCGGGTTCCGCCGCCATCGATGGCTAAACTGGATGTGTCGTTCAATTGTGTCATGTTAATACCTTTATAATACCTTTTGGGATAATGAAAGATCAAAATGAAACCAAAGTCCGAAAATTTCCGCGGATACCCTCGATAATGCGGCACAGTTGAGACGACAAGAATTAAATGGTAGGCAAATGGTATTAAAAAGGTATGATGTTGGGAATTCGGGAGGGAATCACGTGGCGGCGCGCACAACTGAACAATTGCATCCTCATGCCAAAGGCTTTGATGCATTGCCCTTGGAGCGTGCCGCGGTGATTCTAGCCGAAGGTCAGGCCGAAGCAGCCCAGACGGCGCAATCGGCGGCTCAGGCCATAAGCGCCGGCGCGGAAGCGATGGCGAATACGATCTGAACCGGCGGTGTATTGCGGTACGCCGCCGCCGGCTCGTCGGGTTTGATGGCCGCGGCAGATGCTCTGGAACTGGGCGGCACTTACTCAATTCCGCCGACACAAATCCGCATTCACATGGCTGGCGGCCAACCCACCGGCGTCGAAATGCCCCGGAGAAACTGAAGACGACGCGGCATCTTTGGCGCGCGAAATGAGTGACATAACCGCCCAGGACACGGTCATCGCGGTCTCGGCCAGTGGCTCTACGCCTTTCTCCATTGCGGCGGCCAAAATAGCACGTGAGGCTGGCGCGAAGGTGATAGGAATCTCCAACAACCCAAACACCGAACTCTCCGTATTTTCGGACCATTCTATCGTTCTTGAGACGCCACCAGAGATCATTGCGGGCTCGACGCGCATGGGCGCGGGTACAGCCCAGAAAATCGCGTTGAACATGCTCTCCACGCTCATGGCGGTACAGTTGGGCCATGTTCACGACGGGATGATGGTCAATCTCAAGGCCGACAACATCAAGCTAAGACAGCGCGCAAATGGTATCGTCAGCTACGCCGCAGGGGTGACCGAAGACGACGCTGCGTCTGCGCTCACAAGCGCGGGCGGCGATGTCAAGACCGCAATTCTTCTGGCTGCGGGGGCGGACAACGCGGCCCAGGCCGGAGCACTCCTCGCTGAAAGTGGCGGCCACCTGCGCCCCGCACTCGGCGAACTTCAAAAACCAAACTCAAAATCTGCAAACTGGGAGGTCCCTACATGACACGCAGTACTCTACCTTTGGCATTGGCCACTACGGCCTTGGTCGCGACGAGCGCAGCAGCACAAGACGCGACCATCACAATCGAAAGCTGGCGGAACGACGACCTTGTCCTCTGGCAAGAAAAAAATCATCCCGGCATTTGAAGCTTCAAACCCTGGCATCAATGTCAAATTCACGCCGTCAGCACCAGCAGAATACAACGCTGTGCTAAACTCCAAATTGGACGCCGGATCCGCTGGTGACCTGATCACCTGCCGTCCCTTCGACGCCTCGCTGGCACTTTACGATGCGGGCCACCTGACCGACCTCAGCGATCTCGACGCCATGTCGAACTTTTCGGACGTTGCCAAGTCGGCCTGGCAAACCGATGATGGCTCGGTCAGCTTCTGCGTGCCGATGGCCAGCGTGATCCACGGCTTCATCTATAACAAAGACGCCTTTGACGAACTGGGTATCGAGGTGCCGACGACCGAGGCCGAATTCTTTGCTGCACTTGAGACGATCAAGGAAGACGGCAGCTACATCCCGATGGCGATGGGCACCAACGACCAGTGGGAAGCGGCCACAATGGGCTACAACAATATCGGCCCGAACTACTGGAAGGGCGAAGAGGGCAGGCTGGCGCTGAT
>CAZMRS010000534.1:0-2172 GCA_964568435.1 uncultured Boseongicola sp.
GACTTGCGGGTCGCGGCTTCCCCGAACCTTCCCGGACAAATCATCCAGTGGCTCACATCGGGGTCGCTCACCGCTCACAGTTGCGGGGGCAGTCACGGATTTGGTGCCTGTAGGCTACGCCGCACCGTGTTCCCTTTTCATCTCATTTGCCTTGGGCAGTTGAGAACCATCGAAAGGACAAGAGACGATTAAGATGGGAAGGTCAACAGTTGTATGAGACGACCATTTTGGCTCTTTCACCGACTACCGCCTCGGCAAAAACGGTCGTTTTCGCCGGTGTCAGAAACGGTCGAGTTTTGTCATTTTCTCATTGCCTCGGGCCGCCCGAGTGACAGTCGAGTAGCACCAGATTAAGATACCCACGTCGAGGGGGGATCATGGGCAAGCTCAACTTCGTGGAATTCGGCGCAGGGTCGCCGCTGATTATCCTTCACGGTGGCAAGCTTGACCACCGACATATGGTGGATGCGATAGAGCCGGTCTTCGCCGGTCTTGAGGGGTGGCACAGGATTTATCTGGACTTGCCTGGGTGTGGCGCGTCGATCGGGTTTCAAGATGTCCAGACCCAAGATGACGTTGTGAGCCGCGTTTTGGATTTCACGCAGACGGTTGCGGAGCGCGGACGGGTCGCGGTGATCGGTGAGTCCCGTGGCAGCTATATTGCCCAAGGCCTGGCGCATTTGTCCCCTGACCTTATCGCAGGACTGTGCCTGATCGTCCCGGGCGGATTTCCGACTGACCCGCCGCCACCGAAACCTGCGGTGCAAAGCATCATCGCGCGACCTGAATTGCTTGCAGGTCTTCCCTCTGCCATCTCGGGACGCGCTGAGTATCTGGTCGTCCAAAACGCAGAGATCATCGAGAAAATACGCAAGACAAAGGTACCTGCGGCGGCGGTTCACGATGCTGAACTAGAAGCAAGAGTTGCAAGTAGTTTCCTGTTCTCCTTTCACGACAGAATGCTGGCATCGCGGTTCGAAGGGCCGTCGCTGATACTTTCGGGGAGGCAGGATTCAATATCCGGCTATGCCGATACAATGGCGATGCTGGAATGCTACCCACGAGCCACCTACGGCTTGCTTGACACTGCCGGGCATTCGCTGAGTTGGGAGCGCCCGGAGCTGTTTAGGGCACTGCTGCAAGATTGGTTGGAACGATTGGAACAAAATGACTGACGCCAACATATTCAAGATCGCTGCAATCCAAGCGGCCTCCATACTACTGGATCGTGATGCTTCGACCCAAAAAGCCTGCGCGTTGATAGCGGAAGCTGCGGCCAAGGGTGCGCGTCTTACTGCCTTCGGCGAGACGTGGTTGCACGGGTATGGCGGTTATGGGTGGACCCCGACTGACGGGCCGGAATGGTGGGACTTCGCAGCAAGGTTCAATGAAGAAGCGGTGGAAATTCCATCGCCGACGACTGACCAGCTTTGTGATGCAGCGCGAGAGAACGACATTGATGTTGTGATTGGCGTAGTGGAGCGGGACAGCAAAACCGGTGGAACGCTCTACTGCACGGCTTTGATCATCGGTCGTGAAGGTAAAATCCTTGGAAAACACCGCAAACTCAAACCTACGGGCGCAGAACGTGTCGAGTGGGGAGAAAACGCGACTGGCGAAAGCTTGGTCGTGTACGACCGGGGTTATGCCAAGATCAGCGCACTAAACTGCTGGGAGCACTTCATGATGCTGCCGTCCTACGCGCTCATGGCACAAGGCACGCAGGTCCATATTGCTCTCTGGCCAGGTCGGGAGCCTCCCGAAGTGCCTTCGGCACCCGAAGCGATGTGGCCAAGACAGCACCTCATGTCGCGCGCGTTCGCATCCGCAGGTGCTTGCTACGTCATTTGCGTCGGAGGGTTCCGAGGAGAAGAGGATATACCGGATGAAGGGAAGAAATGGATGCCCACGTTCACCGGTGACAGTGTGATAATCGACCCCCGCGGAGAGATAATCGCAGGCCCATTACATAACGAGGAAGGCATTCTGATTGTCGAAGCCGACCTTGGTCAGGTTCGTGCCGCCAAGACGATTGTTGACAACGCGGGCCATTATTCCCGGCCAGACGTTTTTGAGCTTCGGGTGAATGGCAAGACTGTCTTCGGGAACAAGCATGAGGACTAAAGGCGGTTGCCAATAACCCCCTGACAGAACCCATGCGCCAAAAACGGT
>CAZMRS010000535.1:0-2172 GCA_964568435.1 uncultured Boseongicola sp.
TGGAATGCCAGGAACAAGCCTGCGGCTGCCCGCTCTTCCGGCTCAAGCTCCAGTACATCCTCACTTTCGAGCGTTGCTTCGCCGCTGGTGACCTCATAGCCATCTCGCCCGGACAGAACATAGCTGAGCGTCGATTTGCCCGATCCGTTCGGCCCCATGATCGCGTGCACTTTTCCTGCCGGAACCTCGAGGTTTACCCCTTTCAGGATTTCCTTGTCTTCTTCTTCAAGTTTGACGTGCAGATTTTTGATTTTAAGCATTTTTTGCCTCGTTAGACAGCAGAAAGGGCCCCGCCTCTACGGCGAGCCCCTTGTGTGAGTAGTAGGAAGTGTTTGTGTTTAGACGGTGCTTGCGAGCGTTTCGGTCACGTAAGCTTCCGAGAAGAAACTGGCGTAGACGCCCGGGAACCGTTCCATAACCTGAACCTGACCGAATAGCATCGCAGCAAACCCGGCGGCGACGGCGAGTTTCCGGAGCATACCGGTGAACCCGAACGTCCAGGTGAATATCAGCGCGAGCAGTCCGCCGATGGCAAGATGAGCGTGTATCAGATATGGCTCGACCATCGCGGCGGCTTCTGGCAACGCAATTGGCATCAAACCGCCGTCCTGGAAAAAATGGAAGGCTGCAGCCTGCCCCGCAAACAGCGAAAACGCGCCAAAAATCAGCGCGAGCGGCACCATGGCAACGTTGGACCCTTCGCCGAGTTTGACCTCTTTCTTCTTTGCTTTCAGGCGCACAGTGTTTGCCGCTTTGTCCTTGCGACCCAACGCTTCGTCGCGCGGCCCAATGTGAACTTCGCCCATGGTGTTGGGCGCACCCTTGTTGATACGGTTTAACCGTTCCTCGAACGTCTGGTGTGCAGTTCGCGCAGTGCTCGCCATGCCTCAAATCCCCTTCAGTGGTTGAGGGGGACAAAATCAACGCATCGTGACCAAACAAGGGCAAGGATAAGGTGAAATCGGCGCTTTTCACCGAAATCTCCCACTCATTCCCGCAATTTGGGTCATTTTTTTGCAGTTGGCTGAGCATGTTAGGCAACAATCACCGCTGTGCCGCTGGCGGACACCATGAGCATGTTGTTGACCACTTCGTAGTCGAGATCGACGCCAACGACGGCGTTCGCGCCACGCTGCTGAGCCCGCTCTTCCAGCTCCGAAAGCGCGATGTCACGGGCCTTTGCCAACTCTTCCTCATAGGCACCAGAGCGGCCACCCACGATGTCGGTGATCTGGGCGAAGATATCTCGGAACACGTTGGCCCCTAGTATGGCTTCACCCACAACAATACCGCGGTAATCCTGGATCGATTTGCCTTCGATGGCTGGCGTGGTTGTCACGATCATTTGCGAGTTTCCCCAAGGTGTCATTTCTTTTCCCACCGGCCCAAAACCGTCTGCGCAAAGAGGCTACCCAGGAAGCCCGACGCGAAGCTGATGAGCAGGAGTTGCTGGCGCATCAACATGTCGGTCGCAATATCCACGAGGACCGTGAAACCCGAGCAAAACAGCCCGGTTAGAGCAGCGGAGATGAGGATGGGACGTAGCATTATTAGCCCACCGAACCCTCAAGCGAGATCGCCACAAGCTGTTGGGCTTCCATGGCAAATTCCATCGGCAGTGCCTGCAGAACTTCTTTGCAGAACCCGTTTACAACAAGCGCAACGGCCTCTTCTTCGTCCATTCCGCGCTGGCGGCAGTAGAACAGCTGGTCATCATCGACCTTGGATGTGGTCGCTTCGTGCTCGACACGCGATGAGTTATTCTTCACCTCGATATACGGAACCGTATGCGCTCCGCATTTGTCCCCGATCAGAAGCGAGTCACACTGAGTGTAATTCCGGCTGTTCTTGGCGCGTGGGTGCATGGACACCAGACCACGATAAGTGTTCTGCGCACGACCTGCCGAAATACCTTTGGACACAATGCGCGACTTGGAGTTCTTGCCCAAGTGAACCATCTTCGTGCCGGTATCGGCCTGCTGCATATTGTTGGTGATCGCGATCGAGTAGAACTCGCCCTGGCTTTCTTCACCGCGCAGGATGCAGGACGGATACTTCCACGTCACGGCCGAGCCCGTTTCCACCTGCGTCCACATCACTTTCGAGCGGTCCCCACGGCAATCCGCGCGTTTGGTCACAAAGTTGTAGATACCGCCTTTGCCGTTCTCATCA
>CAZMRS010000536.1:0-2172 GCA_964568435.1 uncultured Boseongicola sp.
TTTCATCATCAGGCCAAGGTTTGACCTTGATCGACGCCAAGGTGCGTCTGCACTTTTGTAAACAATGTGTCTTAGATCGTTTAGGCGACCCGGAAGTTGCGACCGACCGTCATGCAGCCATTTCTCGCGAGACTGCCCGCCTTTCCACGCGCGGGTCGTAAACCCTAAAATCTCGACCTTTACGTTGCAACGCTCGAGCGTACGCGCCAGCACGTCTGCGCAAATGGCGGCGATCGAAATGGGCCGACCGCGCATCGAGCCCGAGTTGTCCAGCAAGAGTGTTACGACAGTATCGCGGAAATCGGTGTCTTTTTCCTGCTTGTAAGCCAGCGGGATCGTTGGGTTGGCAATGATGCGTGCAAGGCGCGCAGCGTCCAGTATGCCTTCATCCAGGTCGAACTGCCAACTTCTGTTTTGCTGCGCCATGAGACGGCGCTGAAGTTTATTGGCCAAGCGACTGACCGCGCCCTTCAAGGGGTCGAGCTGTTGATCGAGATACGCCCGGAGCCGCTCCAACTCCGCCGCCTCAGCAAGGTCTTCGGCTTTGATCTCTTCGTCAAACTCAGTTGAAAACACGGTGTAATTTGGATCGGCATCACTGATCGGCGCAAGTGGCGGAGGCTCCATTTCGGAGTCTCCATCGGGCATCTCGGCTTCTTCGCCAAGCTCCATGTCAGACATGTCATCCATGGTAATTTGTGCTTGGCTCGGGTCTTGCTCGGCATCTTGCGACTGTTCGGCTGAGGCTTCGGAGGCATCTTCCTCCGAACCTTGGTCGTCGCCCTGAGAGTCCGGGTTTTCAGGTTCTTCCGCTGACTCTTCGGCGTCTTCATCCGGGCCGGGGTCTTCCATGTCCGGGTCGTCACCAAGTTGGTCGCCGTAGCCGAGGTCGGTGATGACTTGTCGCGTGAACTTGGCGAACTGCGACTGATCGTTCAGGACGCTATCCATATCGTCGAGCGTGCCGCCCGCTTGTTCTTCAATAAACCCGCGCCAAAGCTCCATAACGTTCTGCGCGCCTTCGGGCAGGGGACGGCCTGTCGCCAAATGTCGGACCAGATAACCAGCCGCCACAGCCAGCGGAGCCTCTGATGCTTCCCGGATCTGCGCGTATCCGCGTCGCTGCGCCTCGTGAGCGATCCGTGCATCAATGTTCCCGGCAGTGCCCGGCATGTCGTGGGCACCTACAGCCTCGCAACGTGCGGTCTCCATGGCTTCGTAGATGTCGCGTGCCATCTCACCATCGGGGACATACTTCGCATGGACCCTTTCGTCGTGATACCGGCGGCGAAGTGCGTAGCCATCTGCAGTGCCGCGTGCCAGAAGAACTTCTTCACGCGTCATGCGCCGTGTGACCTGTGGAAGCCGGACGCCATCAGCGTTCATTCCTGGCGGGTCGACAGTGAATGACACGCCAAGATCCGGGTCGTCAGCCAACACTTTGGTGGCCTCGGCCAGAGCCTTCTTGAACGGATCGGCAGGGTTGTCGTTCTGGCTCATTCGCGCACCACCTTTGACGGCGCTTCGAGAGGCCAGGTCAAATCGATGGGTGTTGCTCCACCGCGCATATTAGACAGCGACGCTGGCCGCACTCTCGGGCAGTTCTTCGTCAAAACAACGCTGATAGAACTCAGCCACGGTCTGGCGCTCAAGCTCGTCACACTTGTTGAGGAACGATAAACGGAACGCGTATCCGACCGAGCGCAGAACCTCGGCGTTTTGTGCCCAGCTGATTACACTCCGGGGGCTCATAACTGTGGACAATTCACCGTTCATAAAGGAGGTCCGCGTCAGATCAGCGACGTTCACCATCTGGCTGATGATTTTGCGCCCGCGTTCTGTGTTGTAATGCGGTGCCTTCGAAAGAACGATCGCCGCTTCGGCGTCATGGCTGAGGTAGTTCAACGTCGCCACCAGGGTCCAACGGTCCATCTGGGCTTGGTTGATCTGTTGTGTGCCGTGGTAAAGGCCCGTCGTGTCGCCCAAACCGATTGTGTTCGCAGTCGCAAACAGGCGGAAGTATGGGTGCGGGTCGATCACTTCGTTTTGGTCAAGCAGCGTGAGCTTACCGTCAATTTCAAGAACACGCTGGATAACGAACATCACGTCGGCGCGGCCCGCGTCGTATTCGTCGAACACAATCGCTGTTGGGTTTCTGAGCGCCCAGGGAAG
>CAZMRS010000537.1:0-2170 GCA_964568435.1 uncultured Boseongicola sp.
ATTTTTCATTTCTGCAAAAATAATTTAACTAAATGTTTTAATTACACTTTTCAATTTCCAATTTTTGGATTAGTAGAAATTCGAAAATATTTTTCATTCCAATTTTGATGTCAAAAACTGTGTGAGTCGCATGCGGGAACCCAAGAAGAGACAAAGAGGCCGTCCAAAATCCCAGTTCACTGAAAGCAGCGCAGGAACTCTTCAGTCACTTGATCGAGCGCTTGGTGTTCTCATAGCAATTGCGCGCGCTGGACGCATGACGCTTACAGACTTGTCGAATGCCGTAGGCGTGCCAGCGGCGACGACCCATCGTATACTTATGACACTTCAGAAGCGTGGCTTTGTTGCTTTCGATGAGGAACGACAGGATTGGCTGATTGGCATCGAGGCCTTTCGCACTGGATCGTCTTTCCTAAAGCAAAAGGACCTGGTGGAGATCAGCAGGCCTATTATGCAGATGCTGATGGAGCGCACGGGTGAAACGGCAAACTTGGCTGTTCCCCAGGGTGCTCAGGTAGTTTTCATCGGGCAAGTCGAAACCAACCACCCGATCCGGGCCTTTTTTCCGCCGAGCACAAGGACCGCAATGCACGCTTCCGGCATCGGAAAGGCTATTTTGGCGGAACTTTCAGCAGACAAAGCGCAAAAGCTGATCGGTTCCAGTGGCTTGGAGCGGTTCACGACAAATACACATAGCTCGCCGGAAAGCCTGTTTGCAGATCTTTCGGAGATCCGGCGGCGTGGGTGGTCGTTTGACCGGGAAGAACGACATGACGGGATGTCATGCGTCGCCAGCGCAATCCTTGATGAATATGGTACGCCGGTCGCCGGGGTCTCGATTTCTGGACCCAGCATTCGTTTCCAGGAATTCCGCATCCAAGAATTCGGATTTGCTGTTGCGGATGCAGCGGCTGAAATCACACAACGTACTGGGGGACTTCCAAGGGAACGCAATGCAGTGCATTGGTAACTAACGAACCTGGAAGCCAATGGAGCACTCGATGCCGGAGATCACGATCGCAGAAATACGACGCCTCTCTGAGACTGCATTGCTGAGGCATGGAGCTGATTCAAGAGCAGCAGAGATCATGGCTGACGCGACAACCTGGGCCGAAGCTCGTGGAAACCGGATCTGTGGACTCTACTACTTGGAAAGCTATTGCAAACAGCTAAGCTCCGGACGGATCAAATCCGCCGCTAGTCCAAAGATAGTCCGCGAACGATCCGCAGTTTTGAAGGTTAATGCGGACGATGGTTTCGCTCAGGTCGCATTCGACTCGGCCCTTGAGCAGGCAACGAGTATCGCAAAGGAGAACGGGATCGCCAGCCTCAACATTGGACGCTCCCACACCTGCACTGCCCTTGGTTGGTTCACCGAGCGCGCAGCAGAGCAAGGCCTGATTGCGATCGGAATGACAAATGCCAGCCCGATCGTGGCACCGCCTGGCGGCTCAAAGCGCATTATCGGGACCAACCCAATTGCTTTCGCAGTGCCTGATGGAACCGGTCGTGTAGCGTTTGCATTCGACCAAGCAACTACGGCTGTCACTTTGGGTGCCGTGAATATGGCCAAAGAAGCTGGACGCACGATACCAGAAGGTTGGGCCGTGGACTCCGAAGGGCAGCCAACTACTGATCCAGAAAAAGCGCTCAAAGGTTCACTCATTTCTGCCGGCGGCCCCAAAGGTTGGGGAATAGGCTTGATGGTCGAAATATTGGCGGCAGGCCTCACTGGAGGCAAACTCTCAACGGATGTTCAACCACTGAAAGCCCCAACAGGTGACCCTCACGACCTCGCCCAAGTATTCATCCTGATAGACCCCAACACATCGCCTGAGTTCGAAGCAAGGCTGGCGGGCCTGATAGATGCCGTGGAGGACGATGGGCAAGGGCGACTTCCAGGGCGAAATCGGAAACTCGCAACAGAGATCAGCGTGCCACCAGACCTATGGAAAACCTGCTCTAGCCTGGCGGACTGAGTTCCATGAAAGACGAAAGCCCCGCCGCGCTGGCGGAGCTTTCAATAGTATCAGTGTACAACCGCATCATCTGGCGGCTGTCGGTTCGACGTTGATACGCGATCTCCAACTATCAGTCCGTCAGCTCCTACCGAGACCGCGACAACATCGCCGTCTGTCACGTCACCTGCGAGTAACATCTCGGCAAGTTG
>CAZMRS010000538.1:0-522 GCA_964568435.1 uncultured Boseongicola sp.
TACACTCTTTCCATCCGGCGCTAAACTAAAGTCCGCCAACTGCCGGGCGTTGCGGCTATTTCCGTAGGCGAACACAACTTCAATTTTCTGGCCCTTGCCGGTGGTTGGGTCGATGTACTTGGACGCCATGTCAATTTCGCGGGCAATTTGGGCTTCAATGAACTTACCACCGTCTTTTTGCCCTGCCATCACTCCGTAGCTAATGTTGATGACCACCGGTACTGTCGCATCTAGATGCCGGGCCCAAAAGCAAATCCAGCGCACGGCCTGAACGATGTAGCTCTCGCTCATTGTCCCGCTGGTATCGCGGGCGGCCTCTGGTGGAAGCTGCACACCTATTAGACGAACATCCCGCGTGTCGTCGGAGCGGTTCCCGAATGCCAGATCCGCCACCATCGACCCATGGGCATTTATAGGTGGCGGGCGCCTGTGCGACAGGCGGGCATGCATTGCAGTGTTCAAATCGCGATAGGCACGACGCTCCTCACGTCCGTAGCGCGTTTTTAACCGGTTAATCTTATC
>CAZMRS010000538.1:532-2161 GCA_964568435.1 uncultured Boseongicola sp.
GCATCCAAAACTTGACCCAGATGTATTGTGGTGGCCCCGTGTGAACGCGCCAAAGTCCGCTCACGGGACTGCAGCCACATCGCGGCAAACCTCGTCTCGCCGGAAGGTGTGCAAAAATTCTCGTTCAAGAAGCCGATATCGTTGTCGATGATCGCTCCAAAAACGTCTGGAGAAGCAGCATCGCCCAAGATCGCAGGTGCAAATGCCTCGGGCTGAAGATTGATCCAGGCAGGCGACCCGACGTCTATGATCTCAAAAAACTGATCATAAGCATCGTGTTCTTCCAGAGTTCTTGCAACAGGTCGATATAAGAACATTTCAGGCGACGATTGCGCGACAATGGCATGCTCAAAAGCAATAACAGCCTCGATTGGATCAAACACAAAATCTGCTAGAAATGCGACGGCACTCATTCGCTCTCTGAGCGTCTCTGGTCGATCAGACGTGGGTTGCGATTGGTAATCGTGCCGAAAGAATTGCGCGATCTTTTCAAGGGAATGCCGCTCAAAAGGAAGGCGAAACTTGACGAAGATCGGCTCATACAAAGCATTCTCATCGTCATCCGATTCGACAAGCCAGCGCGTCAACGCTGGATCTTTTTCCTCAATATCGCGTGCCCAATGCAGGTAGCCGTCCCAATAATATCCATCTGCCATAAGCGTATCCATCCCTGTCCTGTCTCCATTAACTTCGATCTCGGCAAGTCGAAGTCAATTTCAGCCGGAGCGCACAGAGAGGGAGAACTTCTGTGCGCTCCGGCTATCGCCTTAGCGTAGGCCTGCCGCCTGCATCATGGTTGCAATGTCAGTTATGGCGACACCCTCAGGACGCACCGAGTCTGCAGGTGTCCAGGCCCGCCCACCTGGCGCTTCAGCGATGTAACTTCGCGGTGTGTGTTTAATGAGGCCTATCAACGTGTCTGCCACAATTGTTGTCCCGAGCGGTCCAAGAGACTCTCCATCTCGGAGCACCTCAGCCTCTTTCAGGATGTAGAACCAAAGTGGAGTGGCCGTTTGAAACCCTCCATTCTTGACGGCATCTCGCGTGTGACCGGTTAGAAGTTGGTCTTCGGTCAAAGCCGGCAAATCAATGCCTTTTGCGGCAAGGACTTTGAGACACCCTTGCGCGGTCGGCACATTTAGACGGTAGCCTCGCCTAAGGTTTCTGCGCGCAAGATGAGCCATTGATCCCGAAAGGCCCGGGCGCTCATTCAGCATGTTGCCGAAATGCTTGTTTAATCCGGTATCGATCTTGAGCGCAGACCGCTCATCATCGTCACCAGGTGGGCGGACAAACCGATCCCACGAGATAGGCCAATTCGAAGGCAATCTTGGGGTCGGCATGCCGTTGTTCCCCGTAAACAGGAACAGCTGTTCAAAACTTGCGCGATTGTCATTGTCTGCTGAGAAAATGCGGTTCCAATCATAGCTTTCGCGCGCCATCGAATGCCCAAAGCGAAAAGCCGCCACCGAGAACTCTAGTGGCATCGGTAGGATGTCACCGAAAGACGGGTGCTTCGTGATCAGCTCGTCATAAAGAACCGGGCCACGCGTCTCGACATCTTGCAAAGTTGCGGGGTCGCAAATAGCGGGTAAATAGGCATGCCGGATAAGCCACTGATAAATCCAT
>CAZMRS010000539.1:0-2159 GCA_964568435.1 uncultured Boseongicola sp.
CGGAGCAGAACCAATGTTCCTGCCGTGCACCAAGGAAACTGGCTTTCTACCCGACTACTCAGCGCTTTCGCCCGAAGTGCTGGACCGCGTGGCTGTTGCCTACATTTGTTCGCCCTCCAACCCGCAAGGCGCGATTGCGGACAGAGACTACTGGCGCACACTTCTGGCACTGGCCGAAAAGCATGATTTCCGCGTGTTCGCTGACGAGTGCTATTCCGAGGTTTGGAAGGATGAACCGCCGGTCGGCGCGCTTCAGATGGCTGCCGATATGGGCACAGACCCGGAGCGGTTGGTGGTCTTCCACTCTCTCTCGAAGCGTTCGAACCTTCCCGGCTTACGCTCGGGGTTTGTCGCCAGCGGCCCGGAAACGATCAAACACATCCGCCTTTTGCGGTCCTACGCAGGAACGCCGCTTCCCCTCCCTCTGCAGAAAGCAGCGGCGGCCGTTTGGCTGGACGAGGCTCACGTCGATGCAAGCCGTACGCGCTATCAGGCCAAATACAAGATCGCCGATAAGGTGTTTCAAGGCATCGAGGGCTGTGCGTCCCCGGATGCGGGGTTCTTCCTTTGGCTGCCCGTCGACGACGGCGAAGAGACAACGATCAAGTTATGGCGCGAGACAGGCGTACGGGTTCTTCCCGGCGCGTATCTTGCGCGCGAAGCAAACGGGGAAAACCCCGGCAAAGGCTACATCCGTGTGGCCATGGTCTTAAATGAAGAAGAATTGCAGCGCGGGCTCGAGGCACTCCGCGACTGCATCTACAGGTAAGGAACAGGTAAGAATGGCGTTTCAAACTCGGCATCGCGATCCCCTTTTCGACAGCGACACGCAGGCGATCATTGAACGACGCGGCAAAGAGCTTGTCGGCCTGACATTGTTGGGCCTCGCAATCCTTGTCGCTCTGATGCTTGGAAGTTACTCGCCAGACGATCCGAACTGGTTGAATGCCACGAACGAACCTGCGCGTAATGCGCTCGGGCCCCTTGGCGCGGCAATCGCCTCACCGCTTTATGTCATCGCGGGCTACGGCAGCTGGGCCATTTCCGCGATTTTTGCAGTCTGGGGTCTAAGGTTCCTGTTCCATTACGGTGAGGAGCGCGCGATGGCGCGCCTGATCTTTGCACCAATTGCGGTGGCTTTGGTGGCGGTCTACGCCTCGACACACCTTCCAGGCGCAACTTGGGTGCATTCCTTTGGCCTTGGCGGGCTCTTCGGTGACACCGTTCTGGGTGCCATCCTTGGCGTTCTGCCAGTCGCACCCGGCACCGGTCTCAAGGTCATGGCGCTGGTTCTGTTCGGCGGCGCGATTGCGATGATGGCCTTTGTCCTTGGGTTTTCACGTGCCGAACTGTGGGCCTATGTGCGCTACCTCATTGGCGGACTGATCTTGCTCTATGCGACTACGATGACACTGCTTGGGCGTGGTGCCGCTGGTGGGTTTCGTATGGCCGTTGATGCACGCGCAAGGGCCGCCGAGCGCCGCGCACAGCCTGAGGTACTGCCCGAAGTGGATAACCCGGATGTCAGCCCGGCTGTCCTGCGCGCCACGCGTGCTTACCGGAAGGGTTCAGCAGAACCTAAGAAAACCGGCCTTCTCGGCAAGCTTCCCTCGCTGACCAAGCGCGTGATTGTTGAGGACGAACCTGTTGTTGAGTCAGCTACACAGCCTGTGGAAGGCCTGAGCGCACGTGTCACCGAGGCCGTGAACTCCCGTGTTCGTCGCCCTGATGGCATTCGCGCAGAGCCACCTGTCGAAAGCGACATTCCTCGCACCGTCATGCTCGACGAATTCGGCGAGTTGTCGACCTACACTGACGACCTTGCGTCGCGCCCCATGCCCGAGCCCGAACTGGTCGTGACCAAACACGAGCCTGGTGGTGGTTTTGCCTCGGCACGTTCCAAAGTGCAGCACCCTGTCAAAAAGGCGGCGCCGTCGAAACGAGCCAAGGCCGAGGCGCAGCCGCAGTTGAACTTTGGCGGTGCAGAGAACGACTTTGAAATTCCACCTCTGAGCCTGTTGAGCGATCCGTCCACCGTGGAGCGCCATCACTTGTCCGACGAGGCCTTGGAAGAAAACGCGCGGATGCTGGAAAGTGTTCTCGACGACTATGGCGTAAAGGGCGAGATCGTCAGCGTCCGTCCTGGCCCCGTTGTGACT
>CAZMRS010000540.1:0-762 GCA_964568435.1 uncultured Boseongicola sp.
GGGCAGCGCTTCCCTCGACCCCGTCCGGCTATCCTCCATGCCGGGCGGGGTTTTGGATTCATTTTGGTTGCAGACCGGAATTGAGCGTTTCAGCCGAGCGCGAATTCCACCGCGGCATGCGCGTGCAGCTCGGTCGTGTCGAACAAGGGCACCGCACTATCGCTCTGACCGACCAGCAGACCGATCTCGGTACAGCCGAGGATAACGCCTTGCGCGCCCCGCACCACCAGCCGGGCGATGACATCGCGATAGGCGGTCCGGGACTGAGATTCGATTCTTCCGTTGACCAGTTCGTCGTAGATGACCCGGTGTACCGTCTCCCGATCCTCACCATCCGGGACGATGACATCCAACCCGAAGTTCTGGCTCAATCGCTCACGATAAAAATCCTGCTCCATCGTGAAGGCTGTGCCGAGCAATGCGACTTTGGCCAACCCGTTTGCCGCAATTGCGGAGCCGGTCGCGTCGGCAATATGCAGGAAAGGCAGTGTGCTCGCCTGTTCGATCCGATCGGCGAGCTTGTGCATCGTGTTGGTGCACAGGAGGATGCAATCCGCTCCTGCAGCCTCAAGCGCGCGAGCGCTCGCGGCCAGCGTATCGCCGAGCCTGTCCCACTTACCGTCGTGTTGGAGCCGCTCGATCTCGCAGAAGTCGAGCGAATGCATGATCGTTTGCGCCGAATGCGGCGCGCCAAGTCGATCGCGAACGGCGCGGTTGATCAGCGCGTAGTATTGCGCCGAGCTTTCCCAGCTCATCCCGCCA
>CAZMRS010000540.1:790-2153 GCA_964568435.1 uncultured Boseongicola sp.
CGATTGTTTTCATTGAAAACTGCTACTCCATTGCATTGCAAGGAGTTGGACCAATCTGCGCTCAAGCAGCAGTGCGTCGCTACTAACTACGCCGCTTCTTCTTTCGCGCCCTTGTCGTCATCGTTCGAGACGACCCGGATCGGGTCCTTGTTGCCTTCGACAACTTCGCCATCGATCGGAATCCTTTCGCCTGGGCGAACAAGGATGGTGTCGCCTACGCCAAGTGTATCGACGTCAACTTCAACAGTGGCACCATCCTTCAATATGCGTGCAGTACGCACCTGGAGACCGAGAAGCGCCTGGATTGCAGCCCCAGTTCGTCCTTTGGCACGGACCTCGAGCCAGCGGCCCAAAAGAATGAGAACGACGATGACCGCAGCGGCTTCAAAATACACGGCACGCACACCCTCCGGCAGCAGACGCGGCAGAAACGTCGCGACAACCGAATAACTCCATGCCGCCCCAGTTCCGACCGCAACAAGAGTGTTCATGTCTGGTGCGCCTCGAAGCAACGAAGGGATACCTTTTGTAAAGAAGTGCCTGCCGGGTCCAAACAGTACAATCGACGCCAAAACGAATTGGATGATCCAAGAGGTTTGAGTGCCCACGGAACTCTCAATGGCCATATGGAAGGCGGGGATAAGGTGCGCGCCCATCTCCAGAATGAACACCGGAAGTGTCAGGACCGCCGCAAGCAGGACTTTGCGGCGCAGATTATCCGCTTCCTCGGCCTTGCGTTCCACGCGCGACTGGCTTGCATTCGCTTCTGCAACCTCAGCTGGATAGCCAATGCCGGCCGTTGCTGCCATCAGGTCCGCTGGCACTGTTGTGCCCTCCAGATACTCGACCACTGCAGTCTCGGCGGCGAGATTTACGCTTACTGAAAGAACGCCCGGCACATCCGCAAGGGCTTTGTCGACGCGACCGACGCAGGATGCACAGGACATAGATGCAATGTTGAGTGTGATCCGGGCACGGCGTGCGGGGTATCCCAGCGTGTCGAGCGCATCAACGGCAGCCTGAAGTTCACCTGACCCATCGACAGTCAAACGCGCCTGTTCGGACGCAAGGTTTACGGAAACGTCCGAGGCGCCATTAAGGGCCGAGAGGGCCTTTTCGACACGGCCAACACAAGATGCGCAGGTCATGCCTTCAATATTCAATGTAACTTGGGTGTCTTGCGTCATCGTGTTTCGCCTTCAATTCAGATCGAGCATTAGATAAAGCCTCCAGTAACTGGAATCTCAAGAGCAAAATGAGAAAAAATCGATCAATGCCTATCTGATTTCTCGCACGCACCTAACCTCTTGTTTTCAAAAGAACTGTATTGGCTTCTAACTTGTGAGAACGACCGTCTGATGCT
>CAZMRS010000541.1:0-2151 GCA_964568435.1 uncultured Boseongicola sp.
CTGTCGCTAAGTTCGCAGAAGCTGAAATGGCAGCAATCGACAGTGCTGCACCTGAAGCAACCGATCTGAAGCCTTACGTTGGTGTTCAGTTCGTAGCGATCCCGGAATTCCCCGAGATCGGCTCTGCCTTCGGTCAGGAAATGGCTGCGGCTCTTTCTGGTGCGAAGTCTGTCGAAGACGCGCTAGCTGCAGCTCAGGCTAACGCAGTCGCGATCATGGATGAGGCGGGCTACTAAGTCCAAGACACCAGAGGGTTCGGCTTCCCAAGGGCCGAACCCACCTCGGACCGTCGTCACGTATGTAATTGTTCCGATCTAACGACGACACACTACCGAAAGTATGCAATTCAACAAACGCAAGGCATAACGGCTGAGAAACCGTTGCGCTTGGAGGGATAAAGCTATGTCAGACCGACGGCTACCACGCTTGCTACAAACACCGGCTGTGATCTTGCTATTGATCTGGATGATCGTGCCGCTGTCCATGACGCTCTACTTTTCGTTCATTCGGTATGTGCTCAACAGCTTGCGCCGCCCCGAATGGACCACTCCAAGCCCGAGCAATTGGCGTGGACTTGGAAACTATGAATTTGTCCTTAATAACAAAGACTTCATACTCGCTATTCAGAACAGCCTGCTCATCGTCTGCAGCATCCTGTTCCTAACGGTCATCTTCGGCGTCCTTATTGCCGTTCTCATCAACAAGGCATTCCCTGGGCAGGGCATTGTCCGAGTTCTGCTAATTTCGCCGTTCTTCGTCATGCCAGCCGTGAACGCTGTGCTTTGGATTAACATGATCCTCGATCCGGTTTTGGGCCTGCAGGGCTTGGCTGTAGGTGGCATCAATTCGGTGCTCGACGGCCTACGCGCATTGCCATTGCTTGGAGGATTCTTCTCACTTTGGCCCGAACTGGAGCCGATTTCGTTCCGCGCGACGCAAACATCTGCCTATGCGGTGATTATGATGGTCACGTGGCAGTGGACGCCATTTGCGGTGCTGATCTTTATGACATCCTTGCAGTCTGAGGATCAGCAGCAAAAGGAAGCCGCTGTCCTGGATGGTGCAAGTCCCTGGTCGCAGTTCCGCTTTCTCACGCTGCCGCACCTTGGACGCCCCATCGCGATCGTCGTGATGATTCAGGCGATCTTCCATCTCTCGCTTTACGCGGAAATCGAGATCGTAAGCCGGGGCAACGGCAACAAGAACCTGCCCTACTTAATCGGTGAATTTGCCAACAACAATATTGGCGCTGCCAGCGCCACCGGCATATTCGCAGTCATTCTCGCCAACATCGTAGCCATCTTCCTGCTGCGTATGATTGGCAAAACACTGATGGAATAAGGGGAACAACCATGGCTATTGTAGCGCAATCCTCAAAATTCGGAAAATACGGTCGGCCTGTGTTGGCCTGGGGTGTCGGACTTTTGTTCTTCTTTCCCATCTTCTGGTTGGTTCTGACGAGCTTTAAGACCGACGCCGATGCCGTGAAGCCGGAGTATCTTCTCTTCTTCACGCCGACGCTCGAAAACTACCTCAATATGACTGAGAACTACGACTACTGGCGCTTCGCCACCAACTCGGTCATCACGGCAGTTTTCGCGACACTCTTCACGTTATTTGTCGGTATTCCAGCGGCTTATGCGATGGCATTTAATCCCAGCCGTCGGACCAAAGACGTCCTGATGTGGATGTTGTCGACAAAGATGCTTCCAGCCGCCGCAGTTCTCTATCCGATGACTTTTCTAACGAAGAGCCTTGGTCTCTACGACACGCACTTCCTGATTATCATTGTGCTGAGCCTGATCAATTTGCCGATCGTCGTATGGATGCTCTTTACCTACTTCAAAGAGATCCCAAAGGACATCATCGAAGCAGGCAAGATGGATGGCGTGAACACTTGGGGTGAGATCAAGGAAATCCTTGTTCCGCTCGCCTGGGGCGGTATCGCCTCGACTGCACTACTTGCCTTCATCTTCTGCTGGAACGAGGCCTACTGGACAGTCCGCCTCACAACAACCGAAGCCGCCACGCTGTCGAAATTGATCGAAGGCAACCGCGCGCCAGAGGGCTTGTTCTTCGGACGCCTCTCAGCCGTCTCGACCGCCGCCGTAGGACCGATCGTTGTCCTCGGATGGTTCTGCCAAAAACAAC
>CAZMRS010000542.1:0-2151 GCA_964568435.1 uncultured Boseongicola sp.
TAGATACCGAAAAGGAAATTGTGCATGTCGTGCCTCCGTTACTCGGCCGCTTGGTGCGGAGTTGGTGGGTCCATACGCGCCAGCATGTCGCGCACCTGTGGGCAGCCCGCGTTGGGGTCGGGACCGAAGCGCACTTCGCTCTCCTCCCAGATTTCGTCCAGCGCTTCGAGGTCGTCGGGATCGTCGTCTGCCAGTTCGAGAAGTCCGGCAACCGCTGCCTTGTCGGCCTTTGCACCCGACAGTTGAAGAAGCGCGGCAAACACCGGGCCGTATTCACTGTCGCGCCGGGCCAGCCGCTCTGCCAGCGCTTCGAAAATGTGAGCCGCGTCCGCGAGGGTTTCTTTCGCGTCCACCGTGGGTCTGAAGGACAGGAACTCCAGCAGAATTGGCAGGTGGTCCGGCAACTCTGCCGTCACCGGTTCGTAACCTCCTTCCCGATAGGTTTCCAATAGCGACACCATCGCTCCACCCCGGTCCCGGCTTTCGCCGTGGACATGCTCGAATAGGTTGAGCGACAGCGTCCGCGATCGGTCGAAGAGCATTACATAGCGTTCTTCCAGTGCATATATGTCGTCGTCACGCAGAGCATCGACCAACGGACGCAGGTCTCGCCTCAAAGCGCTGGTCAGTCGCCTGTCCGAGGCAAGGACTCCCCCGATCTCCGGCATGGCGGCCTGAAGCTCCCGCGTCGGATAGCTTAGGATCAGTGACAGGGCTTTCAATGTCCGGTCCATCAGCGCACCTCCTCGGGCATCTTCAGTGGTTTCTTCGTTCCACCGAAGAGCGAGCTTTCCGAGATACCGGTTGAACATCCATTTCCATCGGTGAAACCACAGCCGCCGCGAATATCCATGGCCTCTTCGACCTCTTCGCGGTGCGTCGTTGGGATGACGAAGCGATCTTCGTAATCCGCCAGCGCCATGATCTTGTACATGTCCTCGATCACCCGACCCGACAGACCGACGCGCGCGGCAATGGCTTCGTCGATCACGCCTTCCACGGTTTTTGACCGCATGTAGGCCCGCATTGCCAGCATCCGTTCAAGAGCATTGGCAACGGGTGTTTCGTCGCCTGCCGTAAGCATGTTGGCCAGGTATCTCAGAGGTATCCGCAGGTCGCGAACGTTGGGCATCGCGCCGTCGGACCCGATCGCCCCGGCCTCGGCGGCGTTTTGAATCGGCGAGAGCGGCGGGATGTACCAGACCATTGGCAATGTCCGGTATTCGGGGTGGAGTGGGAAAGCGACCTTCCACTCCATCGCCATTTTCCAGATCGGGCTTTCCTTGGCCGCATTGATCCAATCTTCCGCAATGCCCTCGGCGCGAGCGGCCTCGATCACGCCCGGATCGTTCGGATCGAGGAACACGCCAAGCTGGGCATCATAGAGGCCCGTTTTGTCCGGCGCATTCGCCGCATCGGCGATCTTGTCGGCGTCATAGAGCATCACGCCCAGATACCGGATGCGACCGACACAGGTTTCAGAACACACGGTCGGATTACCACTCTCAATCCGGGGATAGCAAAGAGTGCACTTCTCGGATTTTCCGGTCGACCAGTTGTAATAGACCTTTTTGTAGGGGCAGCCGGACACACACATCCGCCAGCCGCGGCATTTTTCCTGATCGATCAGGACAATCCCGTCTTCCTCGCGCTTGTAAATCGCTCCCGAGGGACAGGACGCGGCGCACGCCGGGTTCAGGCAATGTTCGCACAGACGGGGGAGGTACATCATGAAGGTGTTCTCGTATTCCCCGTAGATCTCTTTCTGAACGCCTTCGAAGTTGTAATCTGCGCCGCGCTTCGAGAACTCGCCGCCCAGGATTTCTTCCCAATTCGGGCCCTTTTCGATTTTCTCGATCCGTTCGCCAGAGATCTTCGAACGCGGGCGGGCCGTCGGGAAGGCCTCCATCTCTGGCGCTGATTTCAGATGGTCGTATTCGAAATCAAACGGCTCATAGTAGTCGTCGATCTCAGGAAGGTCAGGGTTGGCGAAAATGTTCGCCAGAATCCGCCACTTCGATCCTTGCTTGGGTTGCAGTTTGCCGGATCGGGTCCGCTCCCAACCGCCATTCCAACGATCCTGGTTTTCCCAGTCGGTCGGATAGCCGGTGCCGGGCTTGGTTTCCACGTTGTTGAACCAGGCGTATTCAA
>CAZMRS010000543.1:0-2136 GCA_964568435.1 uncultured Boseongicola sp.
CGCCGGTATTCGCTGCGGGCGCGATGGCCTTGTCATCGGTGTCGGTTCTTACGAATTCACTGCGACTTCGCCGAATTGCACCCGCGATGGACGAACGGGACCTTACCGCTTCACCGGCAGCACAAACCCGGCCCCAGCCGGCAGAATAGGAGACACTGACCCATGAACATTGGAGAAGTCGCAGATCGCTCGGGCATCCCACCGAAGACTATCCGCTATTATGAAGATATTGGACTGGTTCGCCCTCAGCGCAGCGGAAACGGCTACAGGGCATTTCGCGAGACGGACCTGCACAAACTTGCATTTCTCGGCCGCGCAAGGGCGCTCGGGTTTTCCATCGAGGACTGCCGGACCCTTCTCAGTCTTTATGAGGATGAGACCCGAGAGAGTGCTCAAGTAAAAACAGTGGCGGAAGAGCATCTGACCGCAATTGACGAAAAGATCGCGCTGCTTCAGGGAATGCGTGAGACGTTATCGCACCTTGTTGATGCCTGCCATGGGGATCATCGGCCCGATTGTCCGATCCTCAGCGACCTTTCGCGATTATCGGGTCGGCACACATAGAAGGCCAGAGGGCCTCGGTAAAACGAAGATTAGAGGAGCCTGACCAGTTGATCTCAGGTGCCAAGCCGATTTCGCCAGGCGTTCTACAGCAGCCTTGCCAGCCCGCACCGCACCGAAGCGCCAAGCACTGACGCTGCCCGGATCTCGTGGTTCGTCGCTAAACCATTCTTTGGGGCCGGAAGGGACGCGGCCGAAAGTGAAACGCATTTCTGTCTATTCATGCGCTCACCCCCGCTGAACAGGCGCTTCTTAAGCAGTCGCGCAGACCGACTCCCAACCCTGCTCGCGCTCCAGTTCGATGATTTTCTTGAGGGTTGCATCGCTGACTTGACCCTGGATTACGGTTCGTCCGACAACCAGAGCAGGTGTGCCCACAAACGCGAATAGTCTTGAGAGCGCCGAGCTATCTTCCAGTTCACGAGTTACGCTGTCACTCGACATATCGCGAACCAGTTGATCTCGTTCTACGTTGAGGTCCTCTGCGAGCTCTCCGAGGAATTCGGGAGATGCTCGAAACGGCGACTTCATTAACCGCTCATGAAACTCTACGTAGGCGCCCTGTCTTTTGGCTGCCAGTGCTGCGCGAGCAGCCATATTCGACGTTTCTCCCAATAGCGGCAATTCGTGCCATGCGACCGCGATTTCGTCGGGAGCCGACTTGGCAAACTCGGCCAGGCGCTTGGTTTGGACCCGGCAAAAAGGGCAGTAATAGTCAGAAAACGATGCCAACGGGACTTGAGACGACGACAGCGTCAACTCACCGTAAAGCGCGTCGCAGACGCTAGCAGATACACGCGCCGCTGCAGCTTCTTTCCTCGCTGCTGCTTCGAGCTCCTCCGGGCTTCCTAAGCCTATGAAAGGATCAAAGGCACTGGACGACTCTCCGGCGACAAACCGACGGAACCCGGATGGCGTATCCATCTCTTCGAAAATGATTTCCTGCGGCAAAAGGGACGGCAGTATCCGAATTCCACCGTAGCCAAGTGCCACGGTCCCCAAAACCAACAAGGTTTGGCGTTTGCTTTTGTCCAAAAAGTGTAACCAATAGACTGTTATTCTCATTGCACGTCTATTAAGACGGAGATGGGCGCGTCAACTTTACAAACCGTTACATTTGTTCGCGTGAAAACAGGATTCTGAGCTTGTACTCTATGCGAGCTTTCGGTCCTGAGATGGTCATTCGATATGGAGGTGAAGATGTATCGATTATGGACGCTAATTGGTGCTCTTTTCGCCTCACCAGCTGTGGCCGATCCAGACGGCTATGGCCACATGTCGGGATGGGGATATGGCGTGGGAATGATGTTTGGTCCTATCCTCTGGATAATCGTTTTGGGTTTGATGATTGCTGGGGTCATTTGGTTCGTCCGCAGCACGGACGTCGGAGGGAGCAAGCCAGGAAAGTCTGACGCTATCAGCGAGCTCGACCTCCGTTTGGCGAAGGGTGAGATCGACGCAGAAGACTACGCCGCTCGGAAAAAGCTGCTGACCGGGGAGTAGCAAGTCGGACTAAAAAATAGTGGAATGACTAAATTCCCACACAAGAGCTGCAGGGCCAATTCTATCTGAGTG
>CAZMRS010000544.1:0-2135 GCA_964568435.1 uncultured Boseongicola sp.
CTTAAGCGCGCGCGCAATGTTGGCGAAGGCTGCGGGCGGGTCTGAGAAGAACATGACGCCGAATCGCGAGATCGCGTGGTCGAAATCGCGCTCGGGCCAGTCGGCCGCCTGCGCATCGCCGAGAAACGTGTCCATTTGCTTGAAGCCATTTCCACGTTTGGCAGCGAGCTCAAGAAGCGGCTCCGAGATATCAGTTGTAAGGATGCGACCGCTTTCGCCGACCTGCTCAGCGGCCATGAGAGACAATGCGCCGGTGCCGGCGCCGATATCTATGGCGCGATCACCCGGTTGAAGGTTCGCGTGCCTTAATACGAGCTGAGCCACTTCGGCAAGCTGAGTATCCATTTCCTCCTGCGAGGTGACCCAGCTAAGGCCCATGTCACCCGACCAGAAATCACGTTCATCAGCATTTGGGATATCGGACATGGGTACTTCTCCGTTCGTTGGCTATCGCAACCATACACGGCCATACGGCGGAAGCGCGACATTTCCGTCGGAAAGGGCAACCGGCTGGTCAGACAAAGCGTCATAAAGCTGGCTTGCCCCTTGGTTGAGAGCCCACTCTCCGGGCACCGCAGTCCAGTTTTCAGTGAAGTTGAACAGGCAGAGCAGGGCACCCGTTGGGGCATCGTGAATGAGTGCGAAGATGCCAGCCTCCGGTGCCTCGACTATGTTCACTGGGTGAGCAGCGTGGAGTTCCGGGGTAGCTTTTCGTCTCGCAAGGATGTGCTTTGTGCCATTGAAGACCTCGACTATCGGGTCGGCCTCAACCGCGTTCTTTGCGTGATCGACGCGGGTCCAATCCATTTTGGGCCGGTGAACCCACCGGCTGTCGTGGGCTTTGTCAGGCTCCATCTGATAGCTATGGTCATTCATCATGGCGATCTCATCACCCATGTAAATCAATGGGATGCCTCCGTACGAGGCAATCAGAGCATGGCCCAACAATATACGGTCAATGCCACGTTGGATGGCGACGGCGTCACGGGCTTCGAGAGCCGTTTCCAACCCTGCAAGTGAAGCGAAACTGCCCGACATTCGCGAGTCTCCAGTTTCGTCATTCACCCCAAAAAGCGCTCCCTTGGCGAAACTGCCGGGGAATTCACCGACGTAGAAGTCGCGCAAGAAGCTTCGGTGTCCGAAACCCGTAGCTCCTACGGCGGCGGCATCTTCATCTGTGATCGCCCAGCCGATGTCATCGTGGCAGCGAATATAGGTCGCGTAGGTCGCGTTTCTGAGGACCGATGGGAAATGCGTTTTCAGAACATGGGTCATCAAAGCCGTGTCGCGCGAGGCGAGCGCTGACCAATACTGCACCATGAGCGAATTGTGATAGGCGAGATTCCCTTCCTTACCGTCGTGAATGCCGCGCCCAAGGTAAGGCAGCATCTCTTGTGGGCTGACAATGGCCTCTTCAAGGTGAATGACGGCAGGGCAGGCGATGCGGCACACGGCGCGTAGCGCTTGCAGGATCATGTGTACTTCCGGCTCGGACTGACAGCGGGTGCCCATGCGCTTCCACATGAACGCGACTGCATCCAAGCGGAGTACATCAACGCCTTTGTTGGCCAGATAGAGCATGACCTCTGCGATTTCGAGGAAGACCTCGGGGTTAGACCAGTTCAGATCCCATTGGTGGGTGTTGAAGCTGGTCCACACCCATTTTTGAAGCGTCTCATCAAAGGTGAAATTACCGGGCGCGTGCTCAGGAAAGACCTCGGTTAGGGTCTTTTCGTATTGGTCGGGCAGGGCGCGGTCATCGAAGATGTGGTAATAGCCCTGCTTTTCCGTGTCCCCTTGGCGCGCAGCCTCGGCCCAGGCGTGCTCGCGCGCGGTATGGTTCAGAACGAGGTCGATGCACAGCGATATGCCCCTTTGCCGGAGGGCTGTCGCAACGCGCTCGAATTCGTCCATCGTGCCGTAAGCCGGGTTGATGGAACGGTAGTCCATAACCGAGTACCCGCCATCGCTATCGCCGGGACGCGGTTTGAGGCAGGGCATAAGGTGGATGTAGGTGACGCCCAATTCTTCCAGATAGTCGAGCTTGCCGAGTATGCCGTTCAGATCGTCAGCAAATCGATCAATGTAAAAAACGTAGCCGACCATATTCGGACGCTGGAACCAATCGGGTTCCA
>CAZMRS010000545.1:0-1945 GCA_964568435.1 uncultured Boseongicola sp.
CCCCATAAGGCGAATACAAAACCGCATCCTCAGAATAAATCGACCCACACCCAGCCGCATCGCCAATTCGGTAACTCTGAACGTAGCCGTCAAACAGCGCCTGACAGTCTGCTCCAAAGGTATTCATTGGCTTCTCCCACCGTATTGCCTTTGTGCCGCAGTGCTTACGCTGCTGCGATCAAGATGTTTGTTCAAATCCATCACCATGCTAACACGGCGTGTGGGGGCAAAAAACGAACGAGACAGATATGTCAGACACCGCCACCGCAGGCCGCCCAAAATTCGGACTTGTCGGCAGCAACCTCGGCCTAGCGGCTCTTGTTGTCATTATGATCCAACTCTCGGCACTGTTTGCGCCCGAAGAAGACGACAAAGGCCTTGCAACAAGCATCGGCGAGTTCGCAGCAGAGGTGCGGGACTCCGCAGCGCGCGCCTTGAACGGCGAAGAGGCGCCGCCGCCTGAACCAGCCGCGACTGATTACACCGAAGTCATCACAAACATCGCCCTGATCGGCGCAGGCTTGGCAGCGGTCCTTGGGATCATCGGGCTTTTTCGAAGTGAACCCTACCCACTTAACGCGCTCGCTATAGGGTTCGGTGTCGGCGCCATTGCCGCGCAATACGTTATGTGGCTCGCCCTTCTGATCGCGGGCGCCGTCATTCTCGTGGCCCTATTGAACAATATCGGTGACATCTTAGGGGGATGAGCCCCTGCTTTCTTCTTGGCGAAAATATCCCCGCCGGAGGCACCAGAATCATTCGTGAACGCTTTGTTACCCCACCGAACGGTCGCACCGACGTAATACCGACGTGTTACCGACGCAGTACCGATTTCATCTTTTCCGGCGAGATGAGTTTAACTTATCACGACAAGCTTCTGATAAAATTACCGAAATGGATACATCCACGGCTTATAGTCATTGATAAGCACTTCAGCCCGGTCAATCTCGTCCTGCGTCATCTTTTTCTGAATTTCTTCCAAAGACAAAACCGCATCAGGATCGCCACCAATCGCACTCAACCCGTACCAAAGGTACGCCCGCACAAGGTCCGGCGCAGGCATGCCCAATCCCAACTCGTAATACCACCCCAAGCCAGACTGTGCGCCCGGATGCCCCTTTAGGGACGACCGGAGATACCATTCAAAAGCGCGTTCCGGATCACGTTCCACACCAAGCCCAAGCGCATACATGACCCCAATCAACTCTTCAGCGTCTGCGTTTCCAGCCCTTGCCGCCGGCAAAAACGCCTCCATGGCCTCTTCAAAGCGCCCCTCTTCCATTAGATCGCGCGCTTGTTCGATTTCCGCCTGAACAGGGCTTGCGAGCGCCGCGCAAACTGCCAAAATCAAACCATGAATCGCCTGTTTCATATCCTCACCCTTTGCTTCGCGCTCCCAGCCGCCGCATCGGAATTACCTCGTCCACTGAGCGATGACGACTTTATCGCTTTCGACACTGGAAAAGCCAAGATCGGCCAGCTTCTCTTTTACGACAAGATCCTGTCGGGAAACAGAAATATCTCCTGTGGAACCTGCCATCACCACGACCTTGGCGGCACCGATGGCCTAAGCCTCGGGATCGGCGAAGGCGGAGAAGGCCTGGGCGAAAAACGCACCGCAGGCACGGGACTGGATCGCATACAGAAGCGCATTCCCAGGAATGCTCCCGCTCTTTGGAATTTGGGTGCCAAGAACATCGGGGTTCTGTTCCACGACGGGCGTTTGTCAACATCGGATCTCTACGGAAACGGCTTCAACTCTCCAGCTGAAGAATGGTTGCCCGAGGGCCTGGAAACCATTCTTGCAGCTCAAGCCCTTTTCCCTCTTACGGCACGATTTGAAATGTCCGGCGCACCTGAGGAAAACGAGGTTGGTGGAGCCATTAATGATCGGATCGACAACGCCTGGCCCATCCTCGCCAAGCGGGTGCGGATCATCCCAGAA
>CAZMRS010000545.1:1961-2135 GCA_964568435.1 uncultured Boseongicola sp.
GTTTGTTGAAGCTTTCGATCATATAGAGAGCTCCGAAGATGTGACGATAGTCGAGATTGCAAACGCCCTCGCAGCCTTCATAGGCACAGAATGGAAAAACTTCGACAGCCCGTTTGACGCCTATCTTGCGGGCGATGAAACCGCTCTGACACCTGAAGCCAAGCGCGGCATGGA
>CAZMRS010000546.1:0-2132 GCA_964568435.1 uncultured Boseongicola sp.
GGGCGAGGCTTTTCTCAGGATGCTTGTGGCGTCAAACCTGTCGGCCATGGAGTGTGATTCTTTGATTGAAGCACTCAGCGCTCCAGGAGGATATAATCAGAGGCTCCGGTTGCACATTGAGGCGCAAGGTATGGGCGCGGCGCTCAAGGATGGGCTTTCCCGCATGCTTTAAAATGTGCTCGCGCCTAGATTCCGCGAGCCATTTCACGCCTAAATTCATACGTTTATGGCCGGGCCAGAATCCACCGTTTTTTGGCGCATAGGTTCTAGCGGGGGGCGGGGTGTGTCCAACTGCCGCTGTTCGGACATCGCGCGGCAAAATCTGATTGAGAGCCCATTTTATCAGATGCTGCACGTTACACGAAAGTCGGCTTCTCTATCGGTTGTCCGATGCGCGCGAAAATCAATCTGGATGAAAGTCGCGGCGATTGCACCCAGATTCCAATATGACTGCGATCCAATTAACTTTTGCTTGAAGGCCACGTTCTCGAAGCCAATCGTCCTGAAGACGGTAGGCCGCTTCTTCCTGAGCGCCAGGGCAATAGTAGTGCCGACCTACCTGTCGGGCATGTACAAGTTCGTGAAGCAGGACGCTGGCGTCGTGTGGGTTCTTCCGGTCCCACGGTTGGACTAAGTAGATAGTAAACGACTCCGGATCAAAAAGTCCGCGTGTTCGCCCAAAATCCGATGCTGACGATCCTTGAAGCGTTGCGGCGAAAGACGCGCTGATGAACCTTATCTCAGGATTTGCGTCAGGGCGTTGAAGGTCCGTGTTTTGGTCAAGCCAAGTGTCGAACACTTCTACGAGCTCCGAGATGCTTTCCGTGTTGCGCCACTCAGGTTCTGGATCGAGACGCGCAACCGCGTCGGCCCATAAAGGACCGGCAAACATCATCAGTGCCACCAACCAAAGGCTGGCAGGAAGAGGGCCAAACATCGTGCTCTCCATCGTCAGTTTTGGGAACTCTTGGAAAACATGCTAGGGTTGGCGCGCAGAGCGCACAAAAGACGAATTTTCATTGTGGGTTGAAAGGAATTCACAACGTATGGGACGCAAGCTTCCGCCCTTTGCCGCTGTTCGCGCCTTTGAGGCAGCAGCTAGACACCTGTCGTTCGCCAAAGCGGCAGATGAGCTTTGCCTGTCACCGTCGGCGATCAGTCATCAGGTCCGTTCCTTGGAGGAATATCTCGACACCAAGCTCTTCGAGCGCCGCAATAACAGGTTGCAGCTGACCCTGACAGGGGATGGCTATGCAGGGAAAATGACATCGCTTCTGGATGTACTCGAAGCAAGCACTTTGCACGCAGCCGGTACTGCAAGTCAGTCACTTCGTGTTCTTTGCACGCCAGGGTTTGCAGCGCGTTGGCTCGTGCCAAGGCTCGACCGGTTTGTCGAACCGTCGGCGGTTCGCCTTCGCGTTTCTGTCGGCGCGCCATCGACGGACTTTCAATCGAACGACGCCGACATTGTGATCGGTTGGGCCGACGATCCCGTTCAGGGTGCCGAGGTCTTACCTTTGATGCAATCTGGCAGGTATCCAGTTGCAGCGCCAAGTTTCGTCCGAAAGCACCACATTGAGAACCCGGAAGACTTGCGCAACGTGACTCTGATGCACGACGAAACTATGGATCAATGGGCGGAATGGTTTGCCGCTGCAGGTGTCGAGCCACCGGATTTTCCACGTGGGCCAAAGTTCCCCAATTGCGAGCTTGCGACATCGGGTGTTGAGCAGGGCCTTGGTGTATCGTTAGCGTATGACATCATGGTTCGCGAAACGGTCAAGTCTGGTCGCCTAGTTCGACTTTTTGAAGCGATCACGCTGCCATTCGTGATCTATTCATTTGTTTGCCAACGCAGTCGAGCGTCCGAACCGTTGATTGCGGCATTCCGAGAGTTTTTGTTCAACGAAGTCGAAGAGGACGGGCGACCATCCTTTGCAGTAGTCGCGGAGTAGTCGTCCGAGCCCCTTCATCTCTCCGGTCATTAGATCGACCGCAGCATCTTCATACTCCCCGCTGATTTGCAGGCTTTCGCCTCGCAAATCTGCCACGTGGCGAACGCGGGAGGGGGCGATGCAACCTCATTCGATGGCAGTGGTGCGGCCCGCAGCGCGTGAGCGCGAGGACCCGGT
>CAZMRS010000547.1:0-2114 GCA_964568435.1 uncultured Boseongicola sp.
CATGTTTGGCGATCTTTTCCTTACAGACGCCAATCAAGTCCTCTGCCCCACAGATCATGCAGGACGTTGTTCCGCAAATCTGAATATGAGCAACCGTCCCGACCGGCTGAAGCTGGAACATGAAGTAGAATGTCGCCACTTCAAGCGCACGGATATACGCTAAATCAAGCATCGCCGCGACACTTTCAATCGCCGGCCGCGTCAGCCAGCCTTCTTGCTCCTGAGCGCGCCACAAAAGCGGTATGATCGCCGAAGCCTGCCGCCCTTCTGGATACTTTTTGATTTGCGCCTCTGCCCATGCCTGGTTCGCTGGCGTGAAAGCAAAGCTCTCGGGTTGTTCTTTATGTAGACGGCGCAGCATTAACTTGCTCCTGCGGCTGTAAGGCTCAAACCCGCTCCGACCAGCGATGCGATGCCCGCGGCCAGATGAGGTCCATATTTCTTACCCTTGCGGGCATAGATGAAGGTGTCGGCAGCACTCGCGACCGCGAAGGCAACGAACAAACCGAAGAATACAATCGGATCGCCGTAAATCGACGCTCCAAGGGCGAGTACAAAAAACGTCAAATATCGACCAGCCATCACCTCGGGAAGCTGCTCGAGGTGGTGGTCTATGAGCTTCAATCCATTCAACGGATCACGCATGACCAGCACAGCAAGACCGCCGGTGACCAAGAGTGCCATTACCGACACGATTATGAGGATGGTCGCAGCCATTCCTAGCGGTCAATCTCACCAAACACGACATCGAGTGTCCCGATAATCGCCGCGACGTCCGCCAACTGGTGACCCTTGGAAATGTGGTCCATCGCCTGCAGGTGCAGGAAGCCAGGTGCCCGGATCTTCGACCGGTACGGCTTGTTTGTGCCATCAGCCACCAAGTACACGCCAAACTCGCCCTTAGGCGCTTCGACAGCCGCGTAGACCTCGCCCTCGGGTACGTGGAAACCTTCTGTGTACAGCTTGAAGTGATGTATCAGCGCTTCCATCGAGGTCTTCATGTCACCCCGCGTCGGTGGTGTAATTTTTCCGCGTGCCATCACGTCGCCCGGTTCGATTCTCAGCTTTTCGCAGGCCTGACGGATGATCTTTACCGACTCGCGCATCTCGGCCATGCGGCAGAGATAGCGGTCATAGCAGTCTCCATTCGTCCCAACCGGGATTTGGAAGTCGAATTCGTCGTAACACTCGTAAGGCTGCGAGCGGCGCAAATCCCAAGCCATGCCTGAGCCGCGCACCATCACACCAGAGAAGCCCCACTCAAGGGCTTCTTCCTGAGAAATAACACAGATGTCGACGTTGCGCTGTTTGAAGATCCGGTTTTCGGTCAGCAAACCGTCGATGTCATCGAGCGCTTTCGGAAACTCCTGCGCCCACGTGTCGATGTCTTCAATTAGATCAGGTGGAAGATCCTGATGTACACCGCCAGGGCGGAAGTAGGCCGCGTGTAGGCGAGCACCGCAAGCGCGCTCATAAAACACCATGAGCTTCTCGCGCTCTTCAAAGCCCCACAGCGGCGGGGTCAATGCTCCAACATCCAAAGCCTGCGTCGTCACGTTCAAAAGGTGGTTCAACACACGGCCGATCTCGGAATACAGCACCCGGATCAGACTCGCGCGACGCGGCACCTCGGTACCTGTCAACTTCTCGATCGCCAGACACCACGCGTGCTCCTGGTTCATAGGCGCCACATAATCGAGACGGTCGAAGTACGGCAAGTTTTGCAGATATGTCCGGCTCTCCATCAGCTTTTCGGTGCCGCGATGGAGGAGTCCAATGTGCGGATCGCAACGCTCTACAATCTCGCCATCCAACTCAAGCACCAGACGCAACACGCCGTGGGCCGCCGGGTGCTGAGGCCCGAAGTTAATGTTGAAATTCCGGATTTTCTGTTCGCCGGTTAGCGCGTCATCGAAATTACCGTCCATTATCCATGTCCTTTCCGGCTCCACGCCTCGGGCAGTGCCCCGAGATAGCGTTCCGCCGCATCGTACTGCGGGGCGAGGTACTTTGCCGCCGCCCGTCGTTGTTCGTCTGTCATCGGTAGGTCTTGCCCAACGTGCACAGGCGTCAAATCCACTGCCTGAGGCGCAATCCCCAGAAACGCGCAAATG
>CAZMRS010000548.1:0-2107 GCA_964568435.1 uncultured Boseongicola sp.
CCAATCGCGCGCGCCTGCTCCGGTTACGTCGAACTTGCTGAAGTTATGCACCTCGTTGATACCGACAGAGCTGCGCACCGCCTCCACTTCCTGGCGCGTCGCTTCCCAAGCGTTGGAGCGTCGGAAACTTGGCGTCTCCAACCGAGGTTCACCCGGCAAAGCAAAGTAGTTGGGGACTTCCAACCCATAGGCCGCACCAAATACGGCACCCATGTGGTCCCATATGTCGTACATGGGTGTTCGCCGAAACGGGCGCGCGGCAGGTAGTTCTTCATTGGGATAGGTGACCGAAAAACGCCGCTGATAGTTCTCGACGACCTTCTCCAAAGTATACTCCGGTGTTGTCCACTTCCCAAAACGGGCCACATCCATCGCGCGCGGGTCTCTTTCGCATTCCCCTTCGACCATCCATTGCGCAAGGCTTAGGCCCACACCTCCGCCCTGACTAAAGCCGGCCATCACAGCACAGGCCACCCAGTAGTTCCGAAGCCCCGGAACCGGGCCAACCAGCGGATTTCCGTCCGGCGCGAACGTGAACGGGCCGTGGATGACACGTTTTACACCCGCGCGCTCCAGAACCGGGAACCGGCGATAGGCGAAGGACACACTGTCCTCAATTTTCTCAAAGGCGTCATTCAAGAGCTCGTGGCCAAAGTCCCACGGAGTACCATCAACGGCCCAGGGCTCGCATTTCTGCTCGTAAAACCCAATGCATAGGCCCCGACCCTCTTGGCGGAGGTAGCTTTCCCCGCCTGGGTCCATGACATGGGGAAACTCGCGGCCCCGCTCGTAAATTTCTGGGATGTCCTCGGTGACCAGATATTGGTGCGCCATGGGCATCAGCGGCAGGTATACGCCCGCCATCGCACCAACTTCCCGCGCCCAGAGCCCGCCCGCATTCACAATATGCTCTGCAACAACGGTCCCGTGCTCAGTCACGACATCCCAACACCCGTCCGCGCGCTCGCGGGTTTCAAGGACCCGCGTCTGCGTCACAATCTCCGCACCGGCCATCTTGGCCGCGCGCGCATAAGCGTGCGTGGTTCCAGAAGGGTCCAGGTGGCCATCTAAAGGATCATAGAGACCGCCGAGCACCCCATCGACATTCACAAGCTCTGCGATCTCTTTGATTTCACTCGGAGAAAGTATTTCCGTTTCAAGCCCCATGTAACGATGCTTGGCGCGCTCGGCCTTCAACATGTCCAAGCGCTCTGGCGTGTCGGCCAGAGTGATCCCACCGACATGATGCAAACCGCAGCTTTGCCCGGTCAGCTCCTCGAGCTCTTTGTAAAGACGGATGGTGTACCCCTGAAGCGCCGCCATATTGGTGTCACCGTTCAAGGTGTGGAAGCCACCTGCCGCGTGCCAGGTTGATCCGCTCGTGAGTTCAGACCGCTCGATCAACATAACATCTGTCCATCCGAGCTTCGTAAGATGGTACAAGACAGAACACCCGACGACGCCGCCGCCGATAACCACCACTCGCGCTTGATCCTTCACGTGTCCTCCAAGTCAATTCTGCCCCAACCACGCAAGCGCGCCCGCAAATCTGCAGCGCGTGCGTCGCCAAGCTCCAGCGCGTAAATCCATGCGTAAGTGGCAAAGAAAGCTGCGCGGTCTAGATCGCCTTCGGTTTCGGCCGCCTGCGAAGCACGATCATAGTGCCCAATCAAGGACAACCGATCATCTCGAGCGTGCGCTTCCAAAAGCACGGCTTCAAGTGCGTCCCAGTCGTCCGCTCTCATTCAGCGGCCATATCCCTGGCATCCATCATTCTGCTGGCGACCCATCGGTGAAACTCATGCGTAGGCTCGTCCATAGCCGGAGAGAAACGTCCACCGTCAAAACCGGTCGCACCGCGCGCGGCTTGCATACCTTCAACAACGCCAATGTCTTCAACAAAGACAACCTCCCAAAGATCGGCGTTCTTCTTTCGCAGATCTGCTGAGGTATCAGGCTGCGCATAAAACAAATGGATATGCTCCTTCGTCATCGTCGCACCGCAGGGCTCGAGAATGATCGCAAACACATGGTCGCGCTGAACACCCATCAGGACATTGGGGCGTAGCGTCAGATACTCGCCAGCTTGATCCCACTTCTCGGAAAG
>CAZMRS010000549.1:0-2104 GCA_964568435.1 uncultured Boseongicola sp.
ACCCTCGTACGACAGACCTGCACGCATCGCTGGCAGAATATCTTCAACATCGTAAGCATCAGAGAAATTCAGCGGCTCAATCCAGCCTGCAGCACCCCAAATCGGAGCTTCCTGCATACCGATGTTGATGACGTCGTACTGACCTCCACCGGTGGCTGTGTCAGAGGTTACCTGCTCGCGCAGGACGCCTTCTTCAAGCGAAACCCAGTTCAACTCAACGCCTGTTTCGGCGGTGTAGGCTTCTGCAACGGTCTGCATGTTGATCATGTGACCGTTGTTCACAATTGCAATTGTCAGCGATTCTGCGGCCGATGCCGTTCCGGCGGTCATGGCCAGTGCGCTCGCAGCACAAAGTGCCCTCTTAAGATACATCCTCGGTTCCTCCCTAGATTGGATGTGACACGAGAATGCTAGCCATTAAAACTACGCGGCGTCAATCAATTTTTTACGCGCGTAAACTTTTAAAAGTACTTGCGATAAAACAATAACTTAAGCCGACCCGCGCATTATCAGTCGCCCCTCAAAGAGTTTTGTTTCACGAGGTTTAGGACCTTTTTCCGATTCTATTAGCCGCATCATGGCTTCAACCCTCCCAGCCCCAATCGCCTCGTAGTCCTGGGAAACTGTCGTCAGTGAAGGACACGTGAACTTGGAGAACGGGTGATCGTCGTGCCCCGCTACTCTGAGGTCGCTCTTCTCTGTGTGACCGACGCGCAGCCCTTTTTCGTACGCCGCCGAAAGAAATCCTATCGCTAAGCGATCGTTCGAGCAAAGAATTGTATTCGTCTGGTGCTGCACTTCCGCAATAACCCTTGTGCCTTCACTAAACCCGATTTCCTCGAAGTCCCAACCGACACCTTCGACTTGAATGAGATGCGGATTTTTGCCCAGCGCCTCCATTGCAGCAATGTAGGCCGCCCGGCGTTTGAATGCGTTGGGGTTAATCGGCGTTTTCATTTCGAAGAAAACCGGGGGCTCGCCAGTTCGACAAAGGTATTCTACAATCAAGCCAATGCTTTGATCGTTGTCGGAGCCGAAGAATGCTTCGCCAATGCCATCCAGATTCGCATCGAAAAGCACAGTCGGAACCTCTCGAGTAAACCCCTCAACCCGTCTCTGATCTGATGCTCGTCCAAGCGGAGCGAGTAACACCCCAGCGGGCTTGATCGCCCGCAGGCTGTCGAGATTCGAGATTTCCTGGTCCGGCCCACCATGCGAACTCAACAGCAACGGGTTGTAGCCCCGAGCGACGATCATTTCTTCGACTGTGCGCGCAATACCGGCAAAGAAGGGGTCTGTTAAGTTTGGAACGACCAATCCAATATTCTTCGTTTGGCGTCTGTTCTGATTGATGGCATAGATATTCGGCCGGTAGTCGAACCGCTCCAACGCAGCCTCAATACGGGCTCGAGTGGACTTGCGGACACTATCTGGGTCATTGAAGTACTTTGAGAGCGTAGGCCGAGAAATTCCGCTGACAGCTGCGAAATCTTCCATGTTCTTAACTTTGAGCTCAGCCATATTACTCGCTCCGTCGACAAATCGCCCTAAGGTTTTAGAAAGTGTCGCCTGCTATTGTTTACGTATTTTTTAGATTAGTTGACGCGAGTAAAATTACAACGGTTTTTGCGTTTGCTCCAAATCCACGACGAAACAATGCAGTCTTCGTGAACAAACTCGGGTGGGAAGCAGATCCATAGTTCGCGAAAACTGCATCCCGCGCGAAAAACCCGGAGCGTATCTAGGCTTGGGTTCCATAGTTGTTGACAACTCACCTTGGGCTTGTGCAGCCTCGTCAGCGTCGGAACACGCCAAGGCAATTGAATGCTGGCTCAATGCGCAAGGATAGATCTGGGACGCCGGGCAACTGGATGTGATCTCGTCGTATGACGTGAAAACGCTCGATGCCCTTTAGGCTCTTTCCGGTCCAGTCATTCGGACCGTTCCAATGTCCCTGCATTCCGGTTGCGATTCTATGCAAGAAAAAGACGGGCTTCGCCTGGCCATCGATATAGGCGGTACGTTCACTGATACTGTTTTGGTCGATGGACAGGGCGAGATCTTTGCCACCACCAAGACCCCCACAACACCTGAGAATCCGGCT
>CAZMRS010000550.1:0-2086 GCA_964568435.1 uncultured Boseongicola sp.
CGATTGGATTGATTTGTCTGGGTCAACTTTCGCGGTCCCCGACATAGAACAAAAGCCTGCACAGGGTATTTTCCGGCTGCGGGCCAGAGGAGACATTCCGGACATTCTGGATGTGGCCAATAATGCGCCGCTAAGGCTCATGGATCGCGCCGAGCGGAGTACCGAATTGGCACAAGGTTATGGGGATGTGGTGGCTGAGTTCGAGCTGCCTTTGAAAGACGGCATTCTGGTGGACGAGGTTGATTATGCGGTAACCGGGATACTGCGGGACGTGACCTCGGAACGTATTGTGCCGGATCGGGTGCTGACATCCCGACGTATGGATCTGTCTGCCACGAAGGACGAATTGAGGTTGCTCGGTCCCGTTGCGCTCGATGGTGCGAGCCTGACGGCTGACTGGCGGCAGCCGTTGGGTGAGGGCGGGCGAGAAGCTGGGAGCCGGATAACCGGAGTCGTGCCTATTGGGCCGGACACTGTGGAAGCCTTCGGTATCCCGTTGCCAGATGGGCTGCTCCTGGGTGAGGCGCAGGCGTCTTACACACTTGATATCGTGCCGGACACAGCACCGGCGCTGACTTTGCAGTCAGACCTGCACGGGCTTGGAATGGAGATCGAGGCTTTGGGCTGGTCGAAAGCGCCCGGGTCCGAGGGCGGGCTGGAGCTGGAGGCACGACTTGGGGAGACACCGGACGTGACTCGTCTGTCGCTGTCTGCGCCAGGGTTCGGACTGGACGGTCGACTTAAACTGGCTGCGGATGGCGGGCTACAGGAAGCGGTGTTCGATCAGGTTCGGGTTGGCAACTGGCTTGACGCGCGTGCGGTTCTGACGCCGCGCGGGCCCGGACAAGCACCCGCCGTCGCCGTCGAGGGTGGACGCTTGGATTTTCGTGCTTTCCCGCGTGATCGAATTCAAAACAGTGGTGACACGGACAGGTCTCCGATCTCGGTATCGCTGGATACATTTATATTGAGTGATGCGCTGACGTTCGCGCCGTTGATTGGGCAACTTGAACCGGGGCTCGCCGGGCTGTCGGGGGATTTTGAAGCGCGAGTGAACGGGCAAACGCCGATTGTTGTCGCCTTGGCACCTGCCAACGGTGGGACTGCCATTCGCATCCAGTCTAACGATGCCGGCGGTGTGGTGCGCTCGGCCGGGTTTTCCAACAGTGCGACGGGCGGCACGCTTGATCTGGTTTTGACGCCTGTGCCAAACGACCCGAATGGTGCGTTTCGCGGCGAATTCCTGATAGAAGAACTGCGCATTCAGGATGCACCTGTCATTGCAGCTATACTGGACGCGATCAGCGTAGTGGGGCTGATCGACCAGCTTTCAGGTCAGGGTTTGAGGTTTGCCACCGTAGACGGACGGTTCCGGTTGTCGCGCGATGCGTTTGTGCTTGAAGAAGCAGCGGCCATCGGCGGATCGCTGGGGATATCGGCGGCAGGTCTTTACGACCTGAAAGCGCAGCAGATCGACATACAAGGGGTTGTCTCGCCGTTTTTCTTCCTGAACTCGGTCGGGTCTTTGGTAAGCCGACGAGGTGAGGGGCTTTTTGGTTTCAATTACAGTGTTGTCGGCCCCTCGACGACGCCGACAGTGACCGTTAATCCGTTGTCGATCCTGACGCCGGGGCTATTTCGAGAAATCTTCCGACGTCCGCCGCCAACGAATTGATGTGATGAAACTCTCAGACTTTAATTTCGACCTGCCCGAGCAGTTGATTGCCACGCGTCCAGCGCGTCCTCGTTCATCGTCGCGTCTTTTGGTTGCGCGACCTGATGCGATTGAAACAGCAACCGCATTGGACCTGCCGTCGTTTTTGCGACCCGGTGACAGGTTGATCCTGAATGATACGAAGGTGATCCCGGCGCGGCTGTCCGGTGTTCGGCGTCGCGAGAGCGATGCGGGCGTGACGGAAGCAAAGATCGAGGCGACGCTGCTCGACCCGCTGCCGGACGGGTCTTGGATGGGTTTGTTGAAGCCCCTGAAGAAAGTGAAAGACGGGGAGATCATTCGATTCTCGGAGGAATTATCGGCCGAAGTTCTGGGACGGGCCGAGGGGACAGCTGCGCTGAAGTTCAATCT
>CAZMRS010000551.1:0-2075 GCA_964568435.1 uncultured Boseongicola sp.
GCCCGAATGCCTCTGGATTGCCGCCTGAAAGAAAGACACCGAGTCTTTGCCACCAATTTTCTGGAATTGCTTTGGACTGCGTGTTCGAGAGATCGGCCAGAGTCGTGTGCCACTACCACCGCAAAGGATCAGGGGGTGAATCTTCTTCATGAGTTGGCTCCTCCGCCAAAAGCCCAAAATGGCTGTTTGGTCAGTCTCAATTGCGCAAACTTGCCGATATCTTCCTCACCCAGAGCCCCCTCAGGTGCATGAAGATTTACTGGTACAAAAAGCTCGCCGCTCAGAGCAGCATTGTTTGAAGTTTGACCCGCGACGACAGTGACCGGGATGGAACGCCCATCCGCCATATCAAGAAATACTGCGTCGCCTTTCATCGCTCTTGCCAACCCTTCAACGCTCATCAAAGCCTGAATGTTAACGTCGACGTTATTAACCAAGATTGTCAAAATTACGTCGGTAGGAAGGACGGTTGTGCCCTCTCCAACACCCTGATTTACAACGACATTGCAGTCGCACGGCATCTGAAAGTTCAAAACATCGCCACTGTTTGAGTTAACCGAAAACAGGACTTCGCCCTTCTTGGCGTCAGGGTTCAAATAGGCCACCTGACCAGCTGCTGACGCGCGCATGATCTGCCCCGCCTGATCGATCAGAACCGGGTGCATCTCGATACCGGTGGTAAACCGGGTATAAAGCGCAGATGCGGCCAGGACGATAAGTCCGGCGGACATCACAGCCACGGCAATCGAACGGAACCTGTCGGTCCACTTCTGTTCAGCTGGTGGTTTGTCTTCCTTTGGCTTAGTTGGCCCCGAATAGGCCATGACAGCACCCAGCGTCACGAAGTCACCGGCAATGAAGCTGTTCAACACAAAACGAAGCTGGGCAAGATGTTCACCCGTTGGGTCTGCAAACTGAAGGATCAGTTCGTCTTTGTACTCACCTACGACCAACACATCAGGATAGATCGCCAGAGAGAAATTCTGGAATTCAAACTGCAGCTTAACCGAATGCGTTTTACCCTTCAGCAAGAAGACGTCGTCACGGGATTTTACGCGGATCGTCGTGATCGAAATCTTCGTGCCAGTGAAGTTCTGCCCACAGATATACAGGTTGAACGGGAGAGACAGCGCCGGATGTTCGCTTTCAAAGCCGAACTCATAAGGAACAACAGCGTTGTCGCCCCCAAGGTCCAGCGTTTTCGTTTCAACGCGGCGTGTTAATTCGGTCGTCATATTACAAAGTACTCAGGAAAATTACACCCAGCGTTAGCCAGCAAAGCGTCAGTGCGTGGTGAGCAGTCGATTCATGCGCTTTGACTCGGTCAAACAACGCAACGACGGCGGCACCTCCGGTTGAATTCTGACGCGTCCACTTTTGCTTATCGAGGCGGAACAGAACGAAGGTTTTGATCGCGGCACCAACAACTTGTGAGAAGTACAGGATTGGAGGCTGCGAGACGGGAAACGACACACCATTGAAGATCGCGATGAAGGCGCAAAACACGTATCGAGTGGCCAGAACCCAGCCGATGTACAGCGGGATGACCAGAGGCGACGCCAAGATCGCGGTCACCGCGACAGAAAGTGGCCCAACTAACGTTGTGAACATCGACACGCGTTGGTCTAGAATGGACCACCACGTGAAGAATGATTTCATCGGCTTAGGTCCCAAACGAATGGCGCGTCCGTTGGTACGCATCATGTTTCCGAACCAACGCACCATCAGTGTCTTGGCGCTGTCGTAGAATGTTGCGCGCGGCTGCGTTTCCACCGACCGCGAAACCATGTCCGGCAGGTAAAGCATCTGGTAGCCATTTCTTAACAGCCAGAACCACGTTGATTTGTCGTCCCCGGTAAGGAAATTCACGCGGCCAAGACGCCAGTGATCGAGATAATCGTGCCCAACTCCGTTCACGAGTCCCGGATGGGTTGCCAGGTTTGCTCGGAAAATCGACATACGCCCGGTCAGCGTTAACACGTGCTTGGATAGCCCCATCGAGCACATCATTACCTGACGTTGATGAAACCGCAGATCAAACCAATCTTTGAAAAGATTCTCATCATCAACGATAG
>CAZMRS010000552.1:0-2071 GCA_964568435.1 uncultured Boseongicola sp.
GATCATGGAAGTGCGCGAGATGGTGAACGACACTCTAGGTGGTCGAGATCTGGGCATTCCGTACTGCACACTTTGCGGTGCGGCGCAGGCGTACTTCACGGATCGGGTCCCGGAGGGTGTAGATCGGCCGGTGTTGCGGACATCGGGGCTTTTGATCCGGTCCAATAAGGTCATGTACGATGTGAACACGTACTCCGTCTTTGATACGTTCATTGGTGATGCCGTGACGGGGCCGCTGGCTGAGATTGGTGTCGAGCTGGAGCAGGCGGCGGTGATTACCACAGATTGGGGCGCGTGGAAGGAGACGTATCCCGACACCACAGTTTTGATTGAGGAACTGGCGCTGGGCAGGGATTTTGATTTTCGCAACGGACGCGATGCCAACGGACCGATTTTCCCCGTGGGAGATGTGGACCCGCGTTTGCCCGTGCATGAGGACATCATAGGGATCGTGACCGAGTCCGGCAGGCCAATTGCATTTCAGCGTAGCGCTGCAATCCTGGCCCTTGCTCGGGGCGAAGAGATCGCGTTTGAGAACGTGCGCTTGGAACTGGCTGCGGGCGGTGTGAAGGCTGTTGATGAAAACGGCGACGATCTTGGGAGCCATCAAGCGTTTTGGTTTGCGTGGTCGCAGTTTCATCCCACGACAGAGCTTTGGGACGGGTGATCCGGATCAGGCGAGGGCGGTGATGATGTCGTTTTCGATTAGGCCCATCAGGCCTCCGAGATAGCCACCAGACCGAGCAGATCGGTTCGGATCAGATGTGATCGTGATGCTGAGGCGCAGGCTCGGCGCGATTGCGACGACCTGCCCGCATATCCGCCGGCGAAGGCGTATGAGTGACCAGGTGCGGCGCCCAAAAACCATCCGTAAACGTATCCGAGGCCGGACCAAGGGGAGCGTGTGACGGGCGTGAAAGATCGGTTTAGCCAGTCTTCGCTGACGATGCATTCGCCTTCCCACGTGCCGCCTTGGTGTATCATTTCTGCTGATCGTGATGGGTCGCGGGGTGTGGCCTCGGACATGGGGTGCAAAACACTGGCCGCAAGGCAACCTTAAAACTGATTGAGGTCAAGGCGGGCTTTCGCGATCTGTGATCTGATTTGGGCGTACAAGAAAGGGAGGTCTGACATGTTCACGAAGATCCTTGTAGCCGTTGATCCGTCTTTCAATGACACGCAGAGGACTGCTTTGCAGACAGCACTGAAGCTCGCTGATGACACTTTGGCCGAGATACATGCTTTGACGGTTGTGGAGCCAATGCCACTTCATATTCCACCTGATTACGGGCCTTCGATTGAAGAAACAGCAGGGCCTGAGGCCATGAGGAAGCTTAGATCGTTTCTTGGGGAGCAGTCTGAGATCCGAACGTTTGTGAGGCATGGCAAGGCTGCTCACGAGATCATCCATCATGCGAAAGAACATGATGTTGGCTGCATTGTGATTGCTTCACATCAGCCCGAGCTTTCGGACTACCTTTTGGGATCGACGGCGGCGCGGGTCGTGCGCCATGCGCCCTGCTCGGTTTTGGTTTTGCGCTAGCTCAGTCTGGACTGTGCGCGAGTTTCGGCACGTCCGCTGCGCCGGCAGAGCCGCGCCCGGAGAGTGACGGGTTCTCCATGAAGAAACGGTGACAGTTGAATGCGCTTTCGCCTTCAGGCGCTGCCGGACGGTGGAACGTACCGTCGGGTGCGAGGAGCCAGCTTTGCGCGGTGTCTGCGAGGTTCGCGGCCATGATCTGGCTGACGATCTGGGCTTTCACGGTCGGGTTTGTCGCCTCGACCAGAGTTTCGACGCGGCGGTTCAAATTGCGGCCCATCCAGTCGGCGGACGAGATGTAGACGCGCGCCTTTTTATGCGGGAGGCCGTGACCTGCGCCAAAACAGACGATGCGTGAGTGCTCGAGGAACCGGCCCACAATAGATTTGACACGAATGTTTTCGCTGAGACCTTTCACACCGGGCCTGAGTCCGCAGATGCCGCGAATGACAAGATTGATCTTCACGCCTGCCTGGCTTGCGATGTAGAGCGCGTCGATCACATCGGGTTCGATTAGCGAATTCATCTTGG
>CAZMRS010000553.1:0-2065 GCA_964568435.1 uncultured Boseongicola sp.
TGAGGGCTTTGGCAATCGCGTCACGCTGGCCTGTGAGTGGACTGTGGGGATCGATCTGCCTTCGGTCCGCAGTGACAACGAGAAAGGCGCCCGATTGGCCATTCGGCATTTGTACAACCTTGGGCATCGAAAAATTGCACACATAACCGGACCGGCAGACAACGTTTTGACTCACGCGCGGCGCGCCGGGATGATTGCGGAACGCGAAAGTCTGGGGCTTCCGGTGCGTGACGAATGGATCATTCGGGGCGATTTTTCTTTGACTTCTGGCCGTTTGGCAGCCGAAATCATAGCCGAAATGAAGGATCGACCCACTGCTGTTTTCTGCGCGTCAGATGAAGTTGCATTGGGCCTCATTGCTGGTCTGAACAGGCTTGGGTTGCACGTTCCTGACGATATCTCGGTTGTCGGTTTTGACGGTATCGAGCAGGCTGAACACTTCGTGCCGGCGTTGACCACTATTCAGCAAGACCGGGTGGCCCTAGGGCTCAGAGCTGCTCAAATGCTGACCGCACAGATGAAGGGCAACGAAACGACTAAACCTGAGTTAGTCCAGTTTGTAGACGTAAAACTGATGATCCGAGAAAGCACAGCAACGGCGACAGGTTAATATCTCGTGGCGCTGGCTAAACGAGAAAATTGGAATCAGATCGTGCTGGTCGGTAGGGCTTTACCGGCCCCAAACTCTTACGGGTCCAGAATCCATATGGACGAAATTGGAACCGGAATATTTTCCAACACCGCCAGCGGAACAAGCGATTGCTGCACGCGAAATCTGAGCGACGGAACGACCATGCAATCGAAGGTCCCCGGCCTGACCCTTCATATGAAGAGAATTGCGCGCAACGGCAGCTGAGCGTGACCGCAGCATCGCGTTCGTTTTAGGCGAGCGATATCCGGACAACATCAAGAATGGAGTGTCTGCATCGAGCAGGCGATGTGAGGCAGCAAAAATGTCCACGGTGCGTGTATCTATGTTTACAACCCCATCGGTACGCCAATCGCGCATGAAGTAATTCACTTCGGCGAGCGCCTCTGGAATGTACTCACCTTCGATCCAGTAAATTGTGTCTACACTTTCGCCCGAGCGCCCGGAATACATGCGTATACGGCGGATATCACCTGCGCCTTTCAGGAAGGCGAATGCGTTAGCATATGTCGGAGCAGCCGCCACCGTAGTTGCCGCAAATGCACGAAGCAAACCGCGTCGTGAGATTCCCTTCGAAGGTGTCTCTGTCATTCTGCCTATCGCGTCCCGTCTTTTTTCCACCGGTTAAGCCGGCGGAATGCGCCCATCCCCAGGCAAATTTTCTATGCCACGCTGAATACGCGGAGGAAACACTGTTAAGTTGCAATTTGAAACAATCGGCAGAAATCGGCGGAAGTTTGCTCAAAAACAGTGCGCGTGCTTGGATCTTGAAGTGCCGCGTCGCCGCGAAGTTCTCCTACGGCCATGCAAAGCAACACCGACAGCGTCTGCAGGTCTTTAGCATCGGGCTTTCTTGTGGCCTTGCCGCCGGTCAGCGCAGAAATTGCACCTACTAAGAAAGAGAAGATGCGCCTCGAGCGGATCATCGGTCGTGGGGTTGGGGCGATGAGGGCCTGGTGAGGCCCCTTAAACCGGGTGCCAAAAGCAAAACAGTTTTGACTTTGCGCAACCGAATGATCGCAATGGGATACCTAGACCGGACTGCGACAACGACCTACGACACGGATATTCAGGCGGCAGTCAAAGCATTCCAGCAAGCGCATGGGTTGTTCGACGATGGCGTTGCTGGACCGCGCACTTTGCAGGCGATCAATGTGTCCGCCGCGAGCCGCTTGAGCCAAAACGTTGACGCGATGGAACGAGAAAGTTGGATCAACATGCCTTTGGGCAAGCGGCATGTCTGGGTGAATCTGACAGACTTCCATGCACGCATCGTCGACAGCGGCAAGGTCACATTCCGTACGCGTTCAGTTATTGGAGCTAATGACGAAGAGCGTCGGCCGCCGGAGTTCTCCGACGTCGTGGTTCACATGGTGATTAATCCGACATGGAACGTACCGAAGTCGATTGCCACAA
>CAZMRS010000554.1:0-2065 GCA_964568435.1 uncultured Boseongicola sp.
ACCGGAATTTCAGTCCATACGACAGTGTTGTCAGGAGAATGTGCCATGAAAGTGCTTCCTTTGTTGAATGACTAAGACCTTGTTGCACACCCCTCCTGACAGGGTTGTGTCAGGATGATTGCGGTAGTTTCGCTATTCTGGACTTCTCGGGCGGCGGGTTACAGAGTGAGGTATTGGCAGCGAGCGGGCGCAGGGTATTGGCGCGGGTATTTTCCTTTCTATGCAATGTATTGTTCGCGGCTTTGGTCGTCGTCATAGCGGTTGCGAGCCCCTATCGCGTGATCTTGCCAGAAGCCTTTGGCTTGAGAGAGGTGGCCCCAAGAGTCTGGACGGATCAGGCAGGTGACGCGGGTAACTTGGTGTCTCTGGTCAACGGGGCGCGCATTCGGGTTGGAACGTATTTCGGAGATGCGCCGCCGTCTCCAACGGTTGTTCTGTGCACGACAGAGCGATGCGCGAAGGCGTTCAGGATTGGCGGAAACGGGTTGTCTATGGCGGATATGGTTGTCGCTGTGGCTCCCGGCGGGCTCACCATTGGCACGTTGTCCCATGAGATGACGCACACGCGGCTGCATCGTGAGATGGACCTCGGGAATATCGTCCGGCAGCCTTTCCCGACGTGGTTCGACGAGGGGCTTGCAACACATGTGGCGAACCACCCGCGGGGTGGGGGTCGCGTCACGGATGCCTCGCGAGAGCGGGTTCGGGACGTGATCCGGTTTTGGCAGCTTGGGGAGGCGTTCCAGGAGCTTGGCGTTGGTCGCACCTATGGTTCGGCGGCGGCTGAGGTGGCCACGATGGAACGGCTTCTGGGCCGTGAGATGTTCGTTCGGATGATTAGGAGAATTGAGGCTGGCGAGGCGTTCGAGACAGTGTTTCGGGGGCTCTAATGCTAAGCCCTAGCCGAGTTCGGCGCTTGGGATGATCGGGAAAAAAACGCCTTCGGACCAAAGGCCGAACCAGCTTTCGCCGTCTTGGTCGTGGTGTGCGCCGATGTCGACGAGACGGTAGAAGCTTTTGCGGTCGATGAGCGCTTCAAGGTCGGCGCGGATGTGGATGTAGGGCGAGGGTTCGCCTGTTTCGGGGTCGCGTTCGACGCGGATCGGATGCTCTGGACCTGCTGTCGCCATGTCGCCGAGATTCGTTTCAAACGTGAGAGATTGGCTCTCGCCGCCGTCAGTTGCCGTGAAGTCGACGGCCACGAAGGGCGCGTCGTCGACGGTGATGCCGACCTTTTCAATCGGCGTGACGAGTACGTAGCGGTCGCCGTCCTTGCGAAGGATTGTTGAAAACAGCTTTACCAGTTCGGGTCTGCCAATGGGTGTCCCCATATAAAACCACGTGCCATCGCGGGCGATGCGCATGTCGAGATCACCGCAATCTGGGGGATTCCAGAGGTGAACCGGCGGTAATCCGCGACTTTTTACGGCTCGAGCGCTTGCGGCGATGCCTTCAGCGGTGGGTTTCACAATGTTTTGTGTCATTTCCTCTTTTGCCATTTGTCCCGGGCGCCATACTTCGTTCTATTAAGAGCATAGGATATTTGGAGCCCGTTGCCATGTCAGAAACCCCGGACTTAGTTGCCGACATCGAAGCCCTTGGGGGCAAGCTTTCCGAAGCGAAGGCGAGTATCACCAATCGGTTTATCGGGCAGGAGCGTGTCGTGGACCTCGTGCTCAGCGCGATTCTGTGTGGCGGCCATGGGCTTTTGGTTGGTCTACCCGGCCTTGGAAAGACCCGGCTGGTCGATACGCTGTCGACGGTTTTGGGACTGGACGGAAAGCGGGTGCAGTTCACTCCCGACCTGATGCCTGCGGATATTCTGGGGTCGGAAGTTCTGGAAACGGGCGCGGATGGATCGCGTGCGTTCAAATTCATTGAAGGACCGATATTCTGTCAGCTGTTGATGGCGGACGAGGTGAACCGGGCGTCGCCTCGAACACAGTCGGCGTTGTTGCAGGCGATGCAGGAGAAGTCTGTCACCGTCGCGGGTGTGCCGCATGATTTGCCCGCGCCATTCCACGTTTTGGCAACGCAGAACCCAATTGAGCAAGAAGGGACCTAT
>CAZMRS010000555.1:0-2062 GCA_964568435.1 uncultured Boseongicola sp.
AGTCGTCCGGATGACGGAAGATCTCCTGACGCGCGTATTGGACGCCGCGGCTGGTCGCCTCGCCCCGCCCCTGAATACCGCCCGCATGGGGAGGCTTGCCGGTGACGCAAGCCTTGGCGTTGATATCGGTCGTGTTCATGCGTGAGTACTGGTCGGCGATCCAGGCCATATAGCGTTCGCCTGGGCCCATGTCGGGTGCCGGGACGTTCTGTGATGGATGGATCAAGTCGCGCTTCGCCAATTCGTAGGCAAAACGGCGGGTAATGCGTTCCATCTCATCGGCGTCGTATTCGCGTGGGTCGATGCAAAGGCCGCCTTTCGAGCCGCCGAAGGGTGTTTCGACAAGCGCGCATTTATAGGTCATCAGCGCGGCGAGCGCTTCGACCTCATCCTGATTGACACCGAGAGAGAAGCGGATGCCCCCTTTCACGGGTTCCATATGTTCAGAGTGAACAGAGCGGTACCCGGTGAAGGTATGAATCTTTCCACGGAGCTTCACGCCAAACCGCACCGTATAGGTCGAGTTGCAGACGCGGATTTTGTCTTCAAGGCCAGGGGGAAGGTCCATCAACGCGGCTGCGCGGTTGAACATAAGGTCTACGCTTTCGCGGAAAGTCGGTTCGTTGCTGGCACCTGAGGACATATGGTCCCTCCCTTTGTCACTGAAGTCGCGGTCTTTTCGCCGCTTACTCCCGCAACCCTATCAAAGGATTTACGTTTTGCCAGACAAAGTGTGCTTAGTTTTTGAGCAGCCTAACGGTCAGTCGTCGTCGTAGGACGGCAACATATTGAGCGTGAGCGCTGTCAGTATTTCGGCCATAGCTCGGGAACGGCCTGCAGATACAACGCCGCCGATTCCTATGAAGGTGCCCCTTGCCCACCAGAGGCCCGGGGCCCAACCTTTGGCTTCGGGTTTTTTCAGTCGGACAAGAAATCCCTGGGATGGTTTGAATGCAAAAGCGCCACGCTCCACCTTGGCGACGTTGTCCACATGGGCGAGGATTGTGCCCGAGCGCGTTTTCAGAACTTCTCGTGTCAGGATGATCTCGTCGTCGGTTGCACGACGCAAAACGTCACTGCCCCAAAGCGACGCAACACCGGCCAGCACGAAGAAGATGCGCCAGCCCATGGACGGCGCATTGGCCAATCCGAGCCAGAGGAAAATCACCCCAAGCGCCAGAAACACGAGGACAGCCATCCAACGTCTGCCCTGCGAGGGCGGCAAGATTGCAAGCACCTCTTCGGTCTTAGCTTCGGCGTTCATGGGGATACTGTCCTTAGTGCGAGGTCTCGGTAGAGCGTCTGTATGCGATCCCTGCTCAAACGGCCACCGTCTCTGTACCAGACGTGGATCCCGGACAGCATTGCGATCAGGGCCATCGTGGCAACACGGGTATCGGGAATGGCGAATGCACCGCTTTGCTGGCCGTCCTCAAGGATGGATTCCAAACGATCTTCGTAGGCGCGGCGCTGAGCTTCGATGGTCGCGAAGTTATCGGGTTCAAGGTTTCTAAGTTCCATGTATGCCAGAAAGACCGCGTCAGGTCGGCCGATGTGGAAATCGATGTGAAAGGCAACGAACTGGTTGAGGCGTGCTTCGGGATCGCTTTCTTCCGGCAAGGCGTCGCAGGCCGCTAGCAGGTCCGTCATGTGGGAATGCATGAGATCGAAAAGAAGCGTTTGCTTGTCTGGAGTGTAGAGATAAAGCGCCCCTGCCCCAACGCCGACTTCCGCCGCAATTTGGCGCATGGAGACAGCCGCGTATCCGGATTTCGCAAACAGGCGTAGCGCCGCCGCGCGAATTGCCGGCCCCGTGATTTCAGCGTGTGACCCCGTTTTTCTTGCCATATGATCTTTGTATATGAACGCTCGTTCATTTCAAATGGGGTCGGGACAGACTTGCACCGACGAGGTGCCGCAGGCACATAGGGCGTATGCGCATGTTCAAGCTCTCAGTTTGGATTATCGGATTGGCGGTCGCCGGGTGTAGCGATTGGCCGGATGTACCCGAGTCCGCCTCAGGTGAACCACTTGGACCCTGGCCAACCTTGCAGCCCTTCGA
>CAZMRS010000556.1:0-980 GCA_964568435.1 uncultured Boseongicola sp.
GTGTATAGCCAAGCGCCAAGGCGTGATCCGCACCACCATCGGCGGGGTGTGGCGCTCAATCGCCCCGACAAGCGCAATGCCCACCAGAGCTTCGGTGACTGGGTGCAGGGGAGCCTCGGATCAATTGCGCACGGTCATTTGTTTGCTCCTGATCGCGTCGAGTTTGCCGATGATACCTGCGTCGTTGCGGGCGGCCTGACCGACAGCGCGCGCCTGCGCGACTACGATCCTGTGACTTTCCTGGCCAACCTGATTTGGTCGAGGCGTGACACCTACCAATCCTTCTTGCTTGCCGCTCGCGACAAGCACAAAATTACCCCGTTTCTTGCTCGGGATCCCAATGCGCGCATCTCGATCATCAGTGGTGCATGGGCCTTGCCTTTGATGAAATCCGGTCAGCCCGCGCAGGTAATCCGGCGCAAGGCTGCGCGACTTCAGAAGAAAGAGACAGACCTCATCGCCATGCTGCGAGAGCGCCGCACGAGGGCGAGCGTCATGGTCTGGTCGCTTGCGGAGGTCCTGGAGGCTCCGGGTGAGCCACTGCGTTCCATCCTGGAAACGCACTCTGTTCCCGGAGCTGCCGCGCTCACCGTGATGCCGGCATTGCAGGATATGCAGGGACTGATAGCATTCCTCTCTGACTTGCGGAACATCGGGATGGATCCAAAAACAGCCGGCCCAATCTTCAGCGATACGCACGATGCGCACGAGATATCCACGAGGGAGCTGGGCTAGAATGCCGGCCGAAGCCTTTCGGTATTGGGTTGTCCTTGCCGGGATGCGGACCGGTTCGAACCTGCTGGAAGAACACCTTGCAGCATTTCCCGGCATCAGGAGCCATGGTGAGCTGTTCAACCCGCACTTTTTCGGGCGACCCAAAGCAAACTCGCAATTCGGGCTGTCTCTGGGCGCACGCGACTCGGACCCGCTCAAAGTCATTGAGGCCATGTGCGCGCAGTCGGAATGCCTACCGGGATTTC
>CAZMRS010000556.1:990-2059 GCA_964568435.1 uncultured Boseongicola sp.
GGCTGTTCTACGATCACGATCCTCGTGTGATTGATCATGTGCTGCACGACCGCACGGCTGCGAAGATCGTTTTGACCCGGCGACCGATCGACTCCTTCGTCTCTCTGAAAGTTGCGCGACAGACCGGCCAATGGTGGCTTGGCGATGTCACGGCGGCGCGTACCGCGAAGGTGCGCTTTGACAAGCAAGAGTATGCGGAGTTCCTGACGGTACTTGCAGACTTCCAGTCCAAAATCGCGCGTAGGCTTCAAAGCACTGGGCAAACCGCATTCCACATTGGCTACGATGACTTGTCGTCCTCCGACGTCATCGCTGGGCTTGGCCAGTTCGTCGGTGCCAAGGGGCCGCAAGTCTCCGCACGCGTCCGGGCCAAAGTGCAAAACCCAGGACCGCTCGCCGAGCGCCTAATCAATCCAGACGAGGCGCGTTCAGCCGCGCAGGAATTTGCCTCTGCGGATATCGACCATACCCCGATGCGCGAGCCAGATCGAGGCCCGGGTCTAAAGTTTTTTCGTGCGACGGCCATTGCATCGCTTCTCTACATGCCAATACGAGGGGCAGCTCAGGATCCTGTGCCAGAGTGGCTAAAATCGGTTGATCCAAGTGGCGAAGTGCTTTCGGGGCTAACACAGCAAGAGTTGCGTCGTTGGAAGCGCCAGCATATGGGGCACCGCAGTTTCACCGTGCTGCGGCACCCTCTGCCACGTGCTTACGACGCGTTCTGTCGTTGCATTCTTCCGACTGACCATGATTCCTACGCCGACATCCGGGATGCACTAAGGACGCGGTATGGCGTCCCGCTTCCCGAAGCGGGCCCAGGCGCAGACTGGACGTTGAGCAAGCAGCGGGACGCCTTCTCGGGATTCCTCACGTTCCTCAAAGCGAACTTGGGAGGTCAGACATCGCTCCGGGTCGACAACACATGGGCAAGTCAGACGACGCTGCTCCAGGCTATCGGAGATTTTTCCGTGCCAGATCGCGTCATCCGTGAAGACAGACTTTCGAGAGATCTGGCAGATCTCGCCAGCGAAGCGGGTCTGGACGCAGTTCCGGCAATCGACGCTTTCAC
>CAZMRS010000557.1:0-2057 GCA_964568435.1 uncultured Boseongicola sp.
TCGCCATCTGCGCCAAGGACTGACCGCGTGCTTCTGCAATCGCGTTCAACCCGCGCAACCGCGCAATCGCCGCGTCATTCAACAAACCGCCATCCAACGACTTGTCCTGAGCCGCGCGACTATCCGCCGGGACACCGTTCAGATACTTATTCGTCAGCATACCCTGGGCCAGCGGTGTAAACGCAATCGACCCGATGCCGATGTCATCAAGCGTATCCAGGAGCCCATCACGCTCCACCCAACGGTTCAGCATGTTGTAGGACGGCTGGTGGATCACAAACGGCGTGCCCATCTCTTTCAAAAGCGCAGCAGCCTCGCGGCTCCGCTCGGAGTTATACGACGAAATCCCGGCATAAAGCGCTTTGCCGGACCGCACGATCTGATCCAGCGCACCCATGGTCTCTTCCAAAGGCGTCTCCGGATCGAACCGGTGGGAATAGAAAATATCGACGTATTCCAATCCCATACGTTTCAACGACTGGTCACAGGACGAGATCACAAACTTCCGACTGCCCCATTCACCGTAGGGGCCTTCCCACTGCTTGTAGCCCGCCTTGGACGAGATAATCAGCTCGTCTCGGTAGCCTGCGAAATCCGTTTGCAGAATCTCGCCAAACGCTTCTTCCGCCGAACCGGGGGGCGGCCCATAGTTGTTCGCCAGATCGAAATGCGTGATGCCAAGATCAAACGCGGTCCGGCACAACTCGCGCTTCAGATCATGCGGCGTGTCACCGCCAAAGTTATGCCAAAGGCCAAGAGAGATCGCCGGCAGCTTCAAACCGGAGCGGCCTAAACGGCGGTACTCCATCGTGTCATAGCGTGTATCGGCGGGAACGTAGCGGGGGGTGTGTACGGGTCGTATCATATGACGTTTATTTTGCCTCACTCCGCACAGAGTCAACCACCACACGCCGCCGGATAGGTCATCACGATGACATTTTCGGGATAACGCCGATCAGGATCAAAGCATGTCACACGGCCCTCACCGTCCGTCCAGGCGAGATGTGGGTCAATCGGCTCCGCCTCCTCCCCAGGCTCGGCAACCAAAACCTCGAAGTGCAAATGAACGCCGCCGCCTGCAAGAACCCCCGTCGACCCCATGCGCCCGATGAAGTCACCGCGCTCAACACGCTGGCCGACCTCTACACTACGACTTTCCAAATGAAAGTATCGCGTCGAAATTCGGTTACCTTCGCCGTCAACTCCGTGATCGATCCTGATGCGGTTCCCATAAAGCGGCCCCTGCCACGACGCGACCACGACGCCAGGAGCCGCCGCAATCAACGGCGTCGACCGCGGCCCCCAAAGGTCGATCCCCTCATGGCGATCCGTCGTCTGTCGCGAAATCAAAAACTGCTGCGAGATGAAAATCGCGTCTGACGGCATAACAACTTCGATCGGGTCAGGAGCCTCGCTTCGATAGCGCGCAGACTCGCCGAACTTGTCCGTACCACAAGCCGTCAAGAGCATCGAAAGAAGTAATACCAGAATTGAAAACCGCACCGTGAAATCTCTTTCGTAATATTTGTCGTCTCAAATCAAAAAGCGCGCGTTGAAACCACCCGTCAGAGCGCCTAAAACCCACAAGACTTAAAGACAAGGGATCGACCATGGCCGCTTATCAGTACGTTTACCACATGGACGGCGTTTCAAAAGCCTATCCGGGTGGCAAAAAGCTGTTCGAAAACATTCGTCTCAGCTTTCTGCCGGGTGTGAAAATCGGCGTGGTCGGCACGAACGGTGCCGGTAAATCGACCCTGATGCGGATCATGGCGGGCATAGACCGCGACTTTTCTGGTGAAGCCTGGGCCGCCGAGGGCATCCGCGTCGGCTACTTGCCCCAGGAACCCCAGCTCGTCGAAAGCCTGAACGTCCGCGAAAACGTCATGCTCGGAGTGGCTGCGAAGAAGGAAAAGCTCGACCGCTTTAACGAACTGGCCATGAACTACTCGGATGAAACTGCCGAAGAGATGGCGCAGCTTCAGGACGAGATCGACAGTGAAAACCTCTGGGATCTCGACAGCCAGATCGACGTCGCGATGGAGGCGCTGCGCTGC
>CAZMRS010000558.1:0-2052 GCA_964568435.1 uncultured Boseongicola sp.
TGGCGTTCTCGGGTTTGCCGCATCGTGCTGGATGTCCGGGTGAGATGCATCAAATCCCTGAGTTGCCGGATCAACGAAATAACCACCCTCTGTGACGGTCATCGCCACGATGCGAATTTGCGGGTCTGCCATTGCGCGAATGAGAGCGCCGCTGCCTTCTTCGATAGGCAGGTAGTCGATCATTGACCCAATGACCTCGGCCGATGTCTCAGCGGGGTCGAGCTGAATAAGCGTGGTCAGACAATCTTGCGCCAAAAGTTTTTCGCGCATGGCCTTGTCATAATCGCGTACACCAGCACCAATTATCGCCCAGTCGTGAGCCAGGCCCTTTTGCATGAGGCGATGCAGGTACCAGGCCTGATGCGCACGATGAAAGTTCCCGACGCCGATGTGGACTATGCCGGGCGTAAGTTTGCTTCGATCATACGTCGGAACAGAAACGCCGTCAGGCAAAGACGGCAATGCCTCATTGCTGAGTTTCATGGTTTCCGACCTCCCTGCGAAATCGTCCATCAGCTCATCCAATTTCCGCCGTCAACATTGTAAGTTTGGCCGACAATGTAATCGGCCTCTTCAGAGGCCAGAAACACCGCCATGCCGGTTAGATCGCTGGCCGTTCCCATGCGTCCAAAAGGAACCGCCTCACCCACCTCTTTTTTCTTTTGTCCGGGGGGTTTGCCTTCATACTTTGCGAAGAATGTGTCGACACCATCCCAGTGCTCGCCATCCACCACGCCTGGTGCAATTGCATTCACGTTGATGCCGTACTGGATCAGATTCAGAGCACAAGACTGGGTCAGACTGATAACTGCGGCCTTCGTCGCACAATACACGGCGACCAACGCCTCCCCACGCCTTCCAGCCTGACTCGCCATATTGATTATCTTGCCGCCTTTGCCGCGGTCGATCATTGTTCGCGCGACTGCCTGGGTCACAAAAAGCGTGCCAGACACATTGATATCGAAAGAGCGGTCATAGTCTTCGCGAGTGATTTCTGCGACAGGTGCGGCAGTGAAAACTGCCGCGTTATTGATCAGAATGTCGATACCGCCAAATTCAGCGACCGCGGTTGAGATAGCGCTGTCGATACTTTTTTGATCCGTGACATCCATTTCAACAGCGACTACAGCGTTGCCGAGTTGGTTCGCCGTCTCAACAGCGCGCTCATGGTCGATATCGCCAATAATGACGGAAGCACCTTCGCGTACATAGGAAGCAGCAAAGGCGCGCCCGATGCCTCGAGCGCCCCCAGTGATGAGTGCTGTTTTGCCCACGAGGCGTTTCATTCGATCCGCAATCCTTGAGCATCGAAGCGATGGATAACGTCTGACCTTGGTGTCAGACTGACTTTGTCGCCGTACTTCAGTGTAAGCTCACCCGGGGCGCGCACAGTGATCGTATCCGCAAGACCTGTGTTGTGGACGTGAAGGAAGGTGTCGGAACCAAGGTGCTCCGCGACACCAACAGTGCCGTTCCATTCGCCGCCCTCGGACACCACATCAATGTGCTCGGGTCGGACACCGATTGTGTGAGCACCATGCTTCGCGGCTTCCGCGCCTTCGGCAAAGTTCATCTTAGGCGATCCGATAAATCCGGCGACGAATAGGTTTCGCGGTTTGTTGTAGAGCTCCAACGGGGATCCAACCTGCTCGATTACGCCAGCTTGCAGCACGACAATCTTGTCGGCCATTGTCATGGCTTCCACCTGATCGTGTGTCACATAAATCATCGTGGTTTGCATCCGCTCGTGCATCTCGCTGATTTCCAGACGCATTCCTACGCGGAGAGCGGCGTCCAAGTTCGACAACGGCTCGTCGAACAGAAAGGCCGACGGGTTGCGAACAATGGCGCGACCGATAGCAACACGCTGACGCTGACCGCCCGAGAGCGCAGCAGGTTTGCGATCAAGATAATCGTTCAGATTCAGCGAGTTTGCGGCAGCCTCGACCTTCTTGTCGATCTCGGCTTGATCCATCTTTTCCATCCGAAGCGGGAAGCCGATGTTCTTGCGCACCGTCATATGCGGGTAAAGCGCGTATGACTGGAACACCA
>CAZMRS010000559.1:0-2051 GCA_964568435.1 uncultured Boseongicola sp.
GCGGCAGCCGCGCAAAGTTGCGGAACCGTCGATTTGATCGAAACACTCAATGCTGAGGATCGAGCGCGACTCGATGCATTCGTAGCACCGCATGTGTATCCGGTGGGTAACCTTTGGAGGGCGACAAAGGGAGCGTCGACGGTGGTCGTTGCGGGAACGTTGCATGTCCCTGATTTGCGCTTGGCGTCACTGACGGAGCGTGTTCAGCCTTTTCTTGAGGGCGCGGATCTCCTGGTGCTGGAGGCGACGGCTGAAGAGGAGGCCGCTTTGGCGAGCCTTGCCTCAACGAATCCGGGGATGTTCTTTATTACCGAAGGGCCGACCCTGATCGAGCTTCTGTCAGACGAAGACTGGACGAGAGCGCAAGACTTGCTCAATGAGCTGGGTGTTCCGCCGTTTGTCGCGGCACAATTCCAGCCTTGGTACCTCAATCTGACATTGGCAATTCCCCCTTGTGCGATGGCGCTGGTCCAATCCGGCGTAAAGGGTTTGGATCGGCAGTTGGAAGCCATTGCCGAGCGCGAGAGCATTCCGATTGCGTCACTGGACGATGGGGAAGCAGTTCTTCGCATTTTCGCCGACGCCCCGTTCGAAGAGCAGATGGATGGGCTTCGGCTGACGCTAAGCACAAACGATGACAGCGCGGCCAATACATCTACCCTGATTGAAGCCTATTTCGATGGACGCACCCGTGAAGGCTGGGAGTTTGGTCGGATCCTGATCGATCGCGCTGGCATTGAAAATGGCCAGGAGCTGTTTGACGAAGTGAACACGTCGCTGCTTATTGAGCGCAACGAGGCGTGGGAGCCGAAGATTCACGAGATGGTCGAGGGCAAGGACGCCGTGATTGCCGTCGGCGCAGCGCATCTATCGGGCGAGACCGGCGTATTACGGGCCTTGGAGCGGGCCGGGTATGAAATCGCGCCGTTTTAGCGAAGGGCGCAACTCAAGGTTTAGGGGCAAGCACCAGAAGGATGTCTTCATCAAACAGCGGGGCCGGACCACCTTCTGCGAATCTGAGGTGCTGGTGAAGGGCTTCGCTCAGGACGTTGCTGCGCACGACAAAACCAGCTTCGTTGAAGAAAGACGACTGTTGGTGAGCGTCCATGGATAGGCGAAATGCCCCGTCTTCGCGTTTGCCTTGGCGCTTCATGTCGAGCGCAAGCTGACTGTCTTTGGACATGACTTGGCCAAGGCCAGCCAAAAACGCTTGAACAGCAGCGGGAGAGATATAGGTCAGGACGCCCTCAGCGATGAAGAGCGTCTTGAGAGTCGGGTCGATCCCGCCTTGCTTAATCAGGTCAACAACAGTGTCGCTTTCCATGTTGAACGCAAACTGTCGAGTATGACCTTGCGCCCCGAGTTTTCGCATCAAGCTCCGACGTTTGGAGATCCACGGTTCCAAATCGGTTTCGAAGACCGTGGTGTCGTTTGCTTTCAAGCCTGCGGCAAACCGAAGAGACCTGCTGTCGGTACCAACGCCAAAAAACACAATCTGACGCCCCCCGTCGTTGACGAAGACGTCGAATACGCGGTCGTAGTGAAGAGTGCGGAACCGCAAGTATTGATAGAACGGCAGGCCGCGAAGCTCGTCGAGGTCGTGAAACTTTGCGCGAATGCGGTCGTAGAAACTCAGGAGGCTCGCGACTTCAAGGTCTGGCCCCTTGTTTGCCCCTATCTCGCGTGTGGCTTGGATATGGCGCAGGACACCGACGCGGTTTAGCGCGTTGTGATGCGGCGGGCCAATCTTCAATCGGTTGCCCAAACGCGTCATCAGGTGACTTATTCTTTGTGTAAGTGCCACGTCTGTTTATGCGTCCCGGCCCGGAAGTTCGTTTGCTGGATATAGAAACGCCGCCCAAAGGGGCGGCGCAACATGATTTAATGGAAGAGAGGCTTATTCGGCCTCTTCTTCTTTTTTGGCTTCTTCGCCAGTCTCCTGGTCGACGACTTTCATCGACAGGCGAACCTTGCCGCGATCGTCAAAGCCCAAGAGCTTGACCCAAACTTCCTGACCTTCTTTCAGAACGTCGGATGGATGGTTCAGGCGG
>CAZMRS010000560.1:0-2036 GCA_964568435.1 uncultured Boseongicola sp.
CAACAGGGATCGTCTTTTGCCCAGCAATAAGACCCGGGACGACCTCGACCTCGATGTCCGTCAGTGTTTCCTTTTGCGCCTCTGCAAATTTCTTGACGTTGGCATGGCTGAAGTCGATGTCGCGCTTCAGTTTTTCAGGAACCAATGCACAGGCTGCTTCGATCTCTTCCTCGGTCAGCAGTACGTTGCCTTCGTATTTGTCGAACTTCGCCGCGTACTCAAGCGCCTTTGCGTCTCCGCCCGCTTCGATATCATTCAAAATACCCTGCACAAGTTCGTGTACATCGCTCGCGTCGCTCGCTGGGGTCAGTTCGGCTTTTTTGAGGTACTCTCTCGCCATTGGCTTGGTTCCTATCGTGGCTGGTTGCGCCGCACCGCGACGGCGGTCGCCGACGGTGAACTGCAAAGAGGTTCGGAGGGCGAGGACATCCCCAAAGCAGACAATGCTTTAGAGCCAGTCGCACAAATGATCGCAGCCAAGATGGCCATGTGTCCTCCCCGCGCCATCCGCGAAGCACGGATGATTCGACGCATTTTGTAAGCGCTTACATTTCTTATTGCAAGCGCTTACATATCCCCTATGCTTGCTATCCAACAAAGAACGAGACCCGCCTTAAGCTCTGATGAACGATCAAGATCAAAAAGCGCATGAGTTCCCGCAAGTGAGAGCGGTTCCAACGTTAGAGGACGTCGCAAGACACGCGCAGGTCTCAACGGCGACGGTATCGCGCTGCCTGAATTCCCCCGATCAAGTTGTCGAGCGTACGCGCAAACGCGTCATGGACGCCGTGCAAGAGCTTGGCTACGCGCCAAACTTCAGCGCGCGCGCACTTGCGGCGAAACGGACAAAAACCATCGGCGCAGTCATCCCTACGATGGACAACGCAATTTTCGCGCGGGGATTACAGGCGTTTCAGGAAGAGATTGGGAAGCAAGGGTACACCTTGCTGGTCGCAAGTTCATTTTACCAAGACGACCTTGAGGAAGATCAGATCCGAACTCTCGTAGCGCGCGGAGCGGATGCGCTGTTGCTTATCGGATATCGACGTAGCGACACCATTCGGAAGTTTCTCGAGACGCGCAAAGTCCCGACTGTCGTCACCTGGGCCTACGACAGAAACGAAGATGATTTGTCCGTCGGTTTTTCGAATGTGGAAAGCATGGCGGCCCTTGCACGCCGGGCCATAGACATTGGTCATCGTCGCCTGGGAATGATCTCCGCCTGGACGGACAGCAACGATCGCGCACTGGGTCGGATGCACGGCGTCCTCTCAGCAGCCAGCGAAGCGGGCATCGACGAAAGGTCCGTCGCAATAGTAGAAACTGATTACGGTATCGAAACCGGCGCGCAGGCGTTTCAAGACCTCATGTCACGGACGCCTCGGCCCACTGTCGTTTTCTGTGGGAACGACGTTTTGGCAATTGGCGCTATGCGCGCCGCAAAGGCCATGGGGATGTCGGTGCCGGACGACGTCTCGATCACGGGCTTCGATGGCATCGAGCTCGCAAGCCTTGCAGACCCTGCTCTGACAACAGTGCACGTCCCTCACCGCGAGATGGGACGTCGCGCGGCCCTGTCATTGATTAACGTGTTGAATGGGTCAACAGATACACACGGCGAAGAGTTGAAAACCGATATTTGGGATGGTGCGTCGCTTGGCCCAGCGCCCTAGCCGGCAACTTGCCAAAGCATCCTTAATGAGGTCACGAACAGAAACACTGCAAACACGCGTTTGAGCGGCTTTGCATCCAGCTTGTGCGCCAAGGCTGAACCATAAGGGGCGGTCAGAACGCTCAGAGTGAATATCAGAACTGCTGCTGGAATGCTGACATACCCAAGGGACATGGGAGGCCGCGCTGGTGCACCCCACCCGGCCCAGACGAACCCCAGGACAGCCGGTACAGCGATAACCAGACCAAACGCAGAAGCCGTCCCAATCGCGCGGTGTACAGGGTAAGAAAAAGCGGTGAGCGTTGGGACGGACAAAGTTCCACCGCCGATACCCATAAGCGACGAGAACAAGCCAATTCCCGTT
>CAZMRS010000561.1:0-2030 GCA_964568435.1 uncultured Boseongicola sp.
GCGATAACCTGGTCGCCAACGGCCAGATACTGCGGCAGGCTGTCGTCTCGTTCGCCAGGCTTGTCGACACTGACCTTGCCGACTGGATCGATGAAAACGCCAGTTTCCCAAACGCGATGGTGGACTGTATCGCCCCAGCGGTCGGACCTACGGAGCTCTCTTTGGTTGAAAGCCTTGGGATCGAAGACGCAGCGCCTGTCACGCATGAACCGTTTCGGCAATGGGTCATTGAGGATGATTTTTGCGCCGGTCGCCCGGATTGGCAGAACGTTGGCGCGACGTTTACTGACCATGTCCACGCCTACGAAACTATGAAGCTCCGCATCTTGAATGCGGGGCATTCGGTTATCGCGGAAGCCGGACAAATTCTTGGAGTCCCGACCATCGCTGAGTGCATGGCGCATCCCGAGATTGCGGCCTTCTTCGAGAAACTAGAACGCGAAGAGATTGCGCCAACGGTGGCCGCAGTGCCGGGAATGACATCTCTGGAGTACGTTGATTTAATACGTCTGCGATTTTCCAACCCGCGAATTATCGATACGACTCAGCGGGTTGCCTCAGACAGCTCGTCCAAACACCCGGGCTTCATCCACCACATCATCCGCGACCAAGTCGCGGCAGGACGTTCGATCAAAGGGTTGGCACTGGTCGAAGCTATTTGGGCACGCATGTGCGAGGGCACTCGAGAGGATGGGTCGAAAATCAAACCGAACGACCCCCTTTGGGACGATCTGACAGCGCGAGCATTAGTTGCTAAGGAAGACCCAGCAGCTTGGACAAAAAACGACCGGCTTTACGGAGAAATCAGCGACAACCCAGAGTTTCTGAACGCCTTCGCGTTTTGGATGCGCATGATTTGGAAGGATGGATTGGAGGCGACACTTTCCAGGTATCTTGCAGGCTAGCCGTTCAATACTGCTCTTGGAGTAACCCCATAACGAGGCCCGAGGTCGCACGGAATTTGAAAAGGCGCCGGACGGTGCTGATGAAATCGTGAAACTAAGCGCGTCAGCAATCGTTTAGAGTGCACAGACCTGAACTCTACTTTGAGAGCGTCTATGTTCCGTCACCTTCTTGCGGTGCTTGCCGTAAACATCCTTGGCGCGCATTCGCTTTGGGCGGAAGAGAGAGCACCGCTGCCAGACTATGTCATAGATGAGTTTGGTGATCCCCCAGTCATTCCATCCGGGCCGTTAAGCGCTTCGCTTCAATCCGCTTTGGAAGATGTGCTTGATCTTTCGTTTGCGCAGGCGACGTGGAACGCAAATAGCAAGGAGATTTTCGACCGAGTTGCCCATGCAAAAGACCCCCGCGCGATTTGGACTTTGGTGGATATTCAACGCTTTGCTTGGCAGCCTGATTTCAGAGCGGCGATCACAAGAACGGCTGAAAAGATCACCGGTAAGAGATTTGCGGGAGGGCGGCAGCGCGCGGAAATCATCGACACGATGCTGGCCTGGGACATGCCGGCTTATCCAGGCTATCTGGTGCACAAGAAACGCGTTTTCACAAACTATGTCCCTGGTTGGGAACGTATCTTCGTTGAAGGAGATATTGAGTGGCACCTCGTCGATTGGGGCGGCGTGAACATAGATGCGCGGCCCTTTGATCGCACGGATGAGGCGTGCAACAACTGCATTCCTGCCGCTGACAACCCAACGGTTGAAAGTGCCATCGAGGCCAAGTGGCTCAAAGACGATGACATCGTCTACGGCGTTGTAATCAACGGCGAAGTGCGCGCCTATCCCCGGCGCATCATGGAAATTCGTGAAATGGTGAATGACACGCTCGGCGGGCGCGATTTCGTTTTGCCATACTGCAGTCTATGTGGAGCGGCGCAGGGTTACTTCACAGATGAACTGCCCGTGGGAGTTGAGCGTCCCGTCATGCGCACAACTGGCCTCCTGATCCGCTCGAACAAGGTCATGTACGACGTCGTGACATACTCAGTATTCGATACTTTTCTCGGGCGGGCTGTAACGGGACCCTTGGCGGACATCGGTCTTGAGTTGGAAAGAGTGACGGTGATT
>CAZMRS010000562.1:0-2029 GCA_964568435.1 uncultured Boseongicola sp.
GTCCACATCGCCCTGTTCGGATTTCGCATTAAGGTCGACACAATATTTGGCGAGCGCACTTTCTTTAGCTTCCTCTTCAGAAGCCCCACCAGAAGACGCTTGCGCTTCTTCCTCAAAGTCGCTGGCGCCGGAGACAGAGCGGCTTTCACCAAAGGACGGATCCTTGGCGACGCCGTGCGCGATAAAGTTCACCGCGTCATACCGCGTCATGTCTTGCGCCTGCAGGAAGTAAGCGGCGTTCGACTCGCGTTCCGCGAAAATCGCGACAAGCACGTTTGCGCCGGTCACTTCCGTTCGGCCCGAGGATTGGACGTGGATCGCCGCCCGCTGAATGACTCGCTGGAATGCTGCTGTCGGAACCGCTTCCGAGCCTTCAACTTCGGTCACAAGCGTCGACAGATCGTCGTCGATGAAATCGTTGAGTGTCTTGCGCAGATCCTCGAGGTCAACCGAACAGGCCTGCATCACCTTGGCGGCGTCAGGCTCGTCGACCAGCGCCAGAAGCAGATGCTCCAGCGTGGCAAGCTCGTGGCGGCGCGAATTGGCAATGGCCAGCGCTGCGTGGATGGCGTCTTCGAGCGTTTTCGAGAATGATGGCACGCTCTTTGCTCCTTATATTGGAGGTCTGACGGGGACAGGTCCCAATCTTACCATGGCCTTATAGTCTTAGACTTCGGTTAGTTTGCCCGAGCTTCAAGACTTTTTTCTTCGCGACACATCACATTTTCGCATTGTGACGCATTTTCCCACGGAAAACGCTGATTTTATGGCGTTTTGTTGAAATTATCTTTCCGCACGCGAATTTCCGTGAATACTTCCGCGTCCGTGGCGTCCGACATATTTAGGGTATCTTTAACACTCTGCAATCCCACCCGGAGATAAGGATTTGTCGCAAGCTCCAACTCCAGCGTGGTTGGGACAGTCATTTCCCCACGCGACAGCGCGTCCTTGGCGGTTGCGATGCGCGCCAGCAAATCAGGGTTGTCAGGCTCAATCGAGAGCGCGAAACGCCCGTTCGCTTCAGTGTATTCATGCCCGGAACAAACAAGGGTTTCGGGGGGCAGAGACCCCAGCCGCGTGATGGTGTCATACATCTCGGCCATCAAACCACCCTTAACCCGTCCGCAGCCAAGCGCCATGAGACTGTCTGCGGTGAACACTGCGTTTGCTTGCGGTACATAGAAAGCAATGTGTTCCGAGGTGTGGCCTCGCGCATCCATGACCGTGACGGCGAAATCGCCAAAGTCGAAACTGTCGCCATCAACATGGCCAACGTCCAGCTTTGGCAAACGGTCCTGATCCTTGGCCGCCCCGCGCACCAGCGCCCCATGGCGTTCACGCATGACCTCGACACCGTCGATGTGGTCCCAATCGTGGTGCGTGATCCAAATTTCGTCCACGCCCCAGCCGCGTTCAAGCAACGCCGAATCGATGGGCCCAAGCTCGGGCGGCGCGTCGATCAGGGCGGTTTTCCCGTTCACGTGCAACAGAAAGTTGTAGTTGTCTTCAAGCGTTGGGATCGTGACAAGTTCGAATGTCATGGCAATGCCGTCATATACCTATATGGTTTCGTGCAAGTGTTGGCGAGAAAAGGGCCGAGCGCAATGCACTTGGACGTGCTTGATCTCAGAACCTTCTATTATCGGACTCAGTTAGGTCGCGGTGCGCAATCTGCAATCCGCGATCAGGTCACGACATTGTGGCCAAGTGCGAAAAACCAGAATGTCGCTGGTTTCGGCTTTGCCGTGCCGCTTCTGCGGCCATTCTTGAAAGAGGCACGACGTGTGACCGCGCTGATGCCAGGACAACAGGGTGTCATGCCCTGGCCTGCCGGGATGCCCAATGTGACGGTCCTCTGCGAGGAAACAACCTGGCCTATCGAGACCGACAGCATTGACAAACTGGTGGTCATGCACGGCATCGAAAACAGCGAAGACCCCATTGCGCTTTTGGAAGAATGCTATCGGGCGCTCTGGTGGTCATGCACGGCATCGAAAAGAGCGCAGAACAGAGTGCGATTTTGGAAGAG
>CAZMRS010000563.1:0-2025 GCA_964568435.1 uncultured Boseongicola sp.
CTCGAAACAACTCTGGGAAGCAGTCGATTTTGGCCTGGGCATCCTCAACATTGCCAATAAGAGGCATCAAGGCGGTCGCCAGTTGCACAAGGTTCCACATGGCCATGTCTGGTTGACGTCCGTAGGCATAGCGACCTTGCTGGTCGATGGACGAGAAAACGCGCATTGGGTGAAATGTGTCCATGAATGCGCATGGCCCATAGTCGATGGTTTCGCCCGAGATGGTCATGTTGTCTGTGTTCATTACGCCGTGGATAAAACCTAAGCCCATCCACTTTGCGACCAGCGCAGCTTGTTTTTCGATGACGACTTCCAGCAGATCGAGCGCAGTTTCAGCCCCCGGTGCATGGCGCGAAATAGCGTGAGCCGCGAGCGCTTCTAGAGCTTCCGTATCCCGTTGGGAGGCAAAATACTGGAAGGTTCCAACCCGAATATGCGATGAGGCGACGCGCGTCAGCACTGCGCCGGGGTAGGGTGCCTCACGCACCACGGTTTCCCCTGTGGTCACAGCCGCCAGCGCGCGGGTTGTTGGAACGCCAAGGTGGTGCATCGCCTCTGAGATAATGTATTCGCGCATGACCGGACCAACCCAAGCACGTCCGTCTCCCATACGGGAGTAGGGCGTTGGGCCTGAGCCCTTGAGTTGAATATCAAAGCGGGCACCGGAACTTGAAACCACCTCACCAAGAAGGAGGGCGCGACCATCGCCCAGGCGAGGAGACCATCCTCCAAATTGGTGACCGGCATAAACTTGGGCGAGAGGGTCGGCTCCCTCTGGGACTTTGTTTCCGGCAAGGACGTCCAAACCGTCCTGCGATGACAACGCTGCAGGATCAATTCCCAAATCGCGCGCAAGCTCGTCATTGATTGCAATGAGCTCAGGCCGCGCGACCTGCGACGGCTTCATCTTTGTGTAAAAGCGCTCATCCAGCCGGGCGTAGCTGTTATCGAAGGGAATATGCAGCGTCATGCACTTTAGATAGGTTGCTGCGGCTTCCAAGTCATGAGGCTGTAGGGACGTTTTTCGAAGCCCAACCGCTTGTAGAGGATTAGCGCGCGCTCGTTTGTCGGTGCAACTTCGAGGTGCAAGGCCTTCAAGCCTGCTCCCTGAAGCGATTTCGTGAGGGCTGAAATCGCTTCAAATCCCATGCCGCGGCCGCGAACCTTTTCCCGGATCCAGATTTCGTCAATGAACCCATCCAGGCCACCCAGTTCGATAGACCAACCGAAGGATAAGGCGACGTAACCCACGGGGGAAATTTTTGGACCGATGAGCCAGATCGCACCGTGAGGCGAACCTTCGAGCAGCGGGGCAATCGCATTGCGACGATGTTCGTCATCCACGTCGATGCCTTCAAAGTCATGATAGGCCTTCACCATCGGCAGCAGGCGTTCGAGGTCGGTCTGAGTTGCCAAGTGTAATAGGTTGGTCATCTATGGCGTTCCAACGCGCGTTGTTCTGCTTTATCGATCCAGGCTGATTTGCAGGCCTGGTAGTTTTCGCCGCCGTCAGGGAATCGTGCGGCGCAACTGGCTTTTACGGACGTGTAGGCGGCGCGCAAGCTTGCATTGGCACGCAGCGCGTCACGAAAGGCGAGGTGACGCCGAATATCAGGGTGTCCGACGGTGTAGCCATGTGCGTGAACCCTGCGTTTTCCAGTGATCGGGTCCATCTTGCGGGCATACGAGCGCCCATTAAGGCCGTAGTTTCCCATCCATTCATACCCAAGGCCTTCAAAAGCCGATCGCGCGCCACGCCGGGCATCGTCTGTTTTGAATTCGGGCATCAGATCAATGATCGGTTTGGCAGGCAATCCGGGAACAGACGTTGAGCCAATGTGGTGGACCGCAATAATGCCGTCTGTGGCATCCAGCAGCTTGGCTGTTTCCGCCTTGGCCATTTCTGCCCAGTCCTGCGAAGGCGCAACAAGAAGGCTCACAGGCGCGCTAGCCGCTCAGTCAAGAGATCACAGAAGCCTTTGGCATCTACAGAGCCCATGAACATGGCATTTTCTGCGCGACCAC
>CAZMRS010000564.1:0-2024 GCA_964568435.1 uncultured Boseongicola sp.
GTCCCTCCGGGCCTACCACTTCTCGCCTTGATGACTGCTTCGCTAGCGCGGCAGCACCAGTGCCACCCAAAGCCCGCCAAGATCGGGGCTATCTCGCAATTCCAGGTACCCGCCATGCTGGCGCGCTATATCGCTTGCGATTGAAAGACCAAGCCCAACCCCGGACCCCGCGTCCTGATTACGTGCTGCATCTAGTCGGGTGAATGGTTTTTGCGCATCTTCTCGTTGATGTTCAGGAATGCCAGGACCGTCATCTTCAACCACAAAAAACACATGACTGTCTGACAAGGCGATATGAACGCGCGCCTTTGTCCCGTATCTGAGCGCATTGCCAATCAGGTTTTCGAGTGCCCGGCAAAACGCAGGCGGACGCAACGTAATCGGACCTGGAGACGGCGTGGATCCGGCCTCAACATCACCGTTTGCACGCTTGGCATTCTCGATGACATCGAAGACAAACGGGACCGGGTCAGTTTGTTCTGGTTCCCCCAAAGATTCACTGCGCGCAAAGTCAAGGAAAGCGTCGAGCATCTGCTGCATCTCGTCGACGTCCTTGACCATCGCTTCGGTATCATTCGCGTCAGAGACACTCAGCGCGAGCCTTAATCTGGTCAGGGGCGTTCTGAGGTCATGGCTCACGCCAGAGAGCATGAGCGTGCGCTGTTCCATTTGACGCTCAATGCGGTCACGCATTTCGACAAAGGCATTGCCTGCCTGACGGACTTCTGTAGCACCTGCCGGACGGTAAGGGACCACCCTGCCCTTGCCGAAGGCCGATGCTGCGGCCGCCAAACGTCGAATTGGCCGGACCTGCCCCCTCAGGTAAAGAAGGGCAATCAATACCATCAACACAGCAGTCACCCCGATCAGCACCAGAAACTGATGCGGGTTGCGGGCAGACACCCGAGAGCGCGGCACGTCGATTTGCACCGGTCCGTGCACGGTATCCATTGCCAAAGTGGCGCTGCCGTCATTGGTGACCAGGTCAATGGCGGTAATTGATCGAATCGCGTCTCTTAGTGTGCGATCCACCGAACGACCAGAGAGGTCTAGAAAAGCGCGCCGATTTTCAATCTGGTCGGCCAAAAACGCTATTTCTAATCCAAGGGGCTCCGCAATTTGCCGAGCGCTTGCAATCGCGGTTTCTGCATTGTTTGCCGCTTCCATACGATCAACAATAAGCCCGATTTCGTTGGCAACCCCTGTTGTCATTTGCTCCGTGACGTTTGCGTAGAGCCTTTGAATGAACACGATTGAAACAACCAAAAGAATGGTGCCAACAGGGACAAGAAGTATCAGTGTCGCGCGCCCAAACAGAGACCTGGGCACAAAGCGTTTGAGAAATCGGCCAATCATAGGCAAACCCTAAGCAAGACCATTCAGAAGAGAAAGCATCGATAATGTCGATTGCGTCAGATCGCGTCGCAGAGGTAGAGGCCGGCATTAGGCGAGTCCTTGCGCCAAACGCTGGACCGATGACTCATCATGGCACGAATACATATCTGGTTGGTCTGCGCGACATCATGGTTATCGACCCCGGACCGCTTTTGGATGAGCATATTTCACTCATTCAAAAGGCAACAGAGGGTGCCCAGATCAGCCATATCCTGATTACACACGCCCACCTGGATCACAGCCAAAGCGCGCGGCACCTGGCCAACGAAACCGGTGCAACCATAGTCGCGTATGGGGACGCCGATGCGGGACGTCGAAGTATTATGACGGAGCTTGCGAACTCAGGGGAAATTGGTGGTGGCGAAGGCGTCGACTTTGGTTTTCAGCCTCACCGAGAGGTGTCTCAAGACGACGTTATAAGAAACTCTGAAGTGGAGTTGGTCACGCATCATATCCCTGGGCATTTTTCGGGGCATCTTGGTTTTGAACTTCTCGATACAATGTTTTGCGGCGATCACGTCATGGATTGGTCCACGTCCATCGTGTCGCCGCCCGATGGTCACGTCGGTGATTTTCTGAACAGCTGCCGGCATCTGATTTCGCGTAATCCAAAAAGATGTCTGTCTGGT
>CAZMRS010000565.1:0-2018 GCA_964568435.1 uncultured Boseongicola sp.
AAGAACAACGGCGCGCGGCGCGGCAGCAAAACCGGCCTAATTCAAAGTCTAAAAACAAGGCGGCGCAGGGCGGACAGCGCAAACGTCATGAACGCGGTTCTGGAAAGCCGCGCCCTCAAGGCGGATATGGCCGCCGCCCGGCACAACGACGTCGGCATTTGTGTAGCGTATCGGAAACGTTGCATCCATGTCCCCGTGAATATGACACGTTCTGCATCCTAGCGGCTGCGGATCCGGTTTCCAGCGAATGGCGGCGGACGTGTCACAGCGGTTGGTTGGTCGTATCTTGGCTGGCGAAACTGTCCTGTTTCCTGACGACTTGGGAGATATCTGCGAGATAGATACGATTGAAGGTGCTCGGGTCCATTTTTCGTCGGGACGGATTGTGACGGTACGCCCATCCGGCAATGCGCCCGAGCTGCGTTGTTATGTCGAGGCCGAGAGTGACGCTTTGGCGTCTTCGACATTGCAGGAGGTTTTGAGGCGGATTCGCAGCGAGATCGCTTGAGAGCCGCTCTCGATGTCGAAAAGAGCACATCAAATGACGGGTCGGGTTCTTGACAGGCAATGGGGTGCGTCCTAAGCCGAGGACGCTTTGGTTCTGCCGGGTTTCGGCTCGGCGGTGAAAAGGGAACGTGGTGCGGGGCTTGCCCCAATTCCGCGACTGCCCCCGCAACTGTAGGCGGTGAGCGACGGCTAAAAGTGCCACTGAGGGAAATGAGCGCCCTCGGGAAGGCCAGCCTGAGCGTTGACCCGCAAGTCAGGAGACCTGCCAGGGCCATCACCCAGTTTGTCCTCGGGGTGAGGGCAGGCAGCGGCGATCCGCAGCGGTGATTTGAGCCGTCTGCGGGGAGATCTCTTTCCAATGACATGTGGGGGCGAGCACGCGCATTCGTGGGGTTCGTCAAAAAATTGGGAGTTGGGGATGTCTATGAGATCCATCCTTTTGTTGAGCGCGGCCATCGTGTTGCCGCAGGCTGCCGTTGCGCAGGACGTTTTTGAACTGGACGAAGCTTTTGTTTTTTCTGGTCTTTTGCCAGTTGAGGTAAACCGCACCGGGTCAACGGTTGAGGTTGTCGAGGACGAAGATCTTGAGGGATCTGAACCGGGTCTGGAGAATACGCTGGACCGTCTGCCGGGGGTTAGTGTCACGTCAAATGGTGGGCTGGGGACATCGAGCACCATCCGTGTGCGTGGCCTCGACAGCAAGTACGTGGGTGTCACTTTTAACGGCATCGAAGTGACAGACCCGTCAAGCACGCAGACCAGTCTGAACTTTGGCAGTTTTACGCGCGGTTTGGTCGGCAGGCTGGAGCTCGCGAAGGGGTCACAGACGACTGTGTACGGTTCTGATGCGATTGCAGGCGCGATCAATATCGAGACTTGGCGGCCAGAAGTGGACGGTCGTTCTGGTGAGGCATTCGCGGAAGTTGGCAGTTTCGGAACGTTTAGCGGAGGCTTGAGCTACGGCTACCGTGACGAAGCTGGCGAGGTTGCGCTGACCTTGACGAGAACGCAGACCGACGGGATTTCGGCACGTTCCGCAGCGGCGGTTGCTGATGATGATGCTTTTGAGGAAACGGGTTTGTCTGTTTCTGTACGCCGCAATCTGACGGACAGCGTCACAGTCGGCGTCACTGGTTTCTTGACTGACGGGTTCTCTGAATTCGATCAAAGCGCAACGGATCCGGTGGCGCAGCTCGATTTGACGCGGACAGGCGTTCGGGCCTTTGCGGAAGTTTCAGGCGGGGATATCGAACATGAGGTCGGCGTGTCCTATTTTGAGAATGATCGAAATGACCTGTTCTCGCCGTTCACAAACCGCTTCGTCGGCGAACGTCTGAAATTGGACTATCTCGGAACGGTTGACCTAAGTGCGACGACGTCTTTGGCGTTTGGAGCAGATTGGACTGAGGAAACCTCTACTTTGGACAGCGTTGTTTCTGATGCGTCGAATGGAGCAATTTTTGGTGAGCTTTTGCATGCGCTTGGAGAGGCCACTGACCTGACGCTTGGCT
>CAZMRS010000566.1:0-2016 GCA_964568435.1 uncultured Boseongicola sp.
CTCCCGAAAAGGCGATCCGAGAAGTGACGCCCGAGGCATTGCGGGCTGCGTTCGAAGTTAACGCGCTCGGTCCGATGATCCTCCTGAAGCATTGTTTACGCTTGCTGCCAAAGGATACGCCGTCGGTTTTTGCGGCCCTTTCTGCCCGCGTTGGTTCAATTGGGGATAACCAAATCGGCGGGTGGCACAGTTATCGCGCGTCAAAGACTGCACTGAACCAGCTCATCCACGGTGCGTCCATCGAATTGAAGCGTACCCATAAATTGGCCGCAGCCGTCTGCTTGCACCCTGGCACGGTCGAGACACCTTTTACCGAGAAGTATGCTGCTCGGCACAAGACAGTGTCCTCCACCGCCGCGGCATCAGATTTGATCGACGTCATCGAAAGGGTGACGCCTGCGCAGTCAGGTCAGTTCTTTGACTATGCTGGCAAAGAGATCGTCTGGTGAGCCGTCTAATCCTTGTCCTGGGTGACCAACTCACCCCGAATATTGCCGCCCTGAAGCAAGCCTCCAAGAGCGACGATATTGTGGTGATGGCGGAAGTTGCTGACGAAGCATCCTACGTCGCCCATCACCCCAAGAAGATTGCGTTTGTCTTTTCTGCCATGCGCCACTTTGCGGAAGAACTTCGCGCAGACGGGTGGCGCGTAGATTATGCAAAGTTGAATGCCGACGAGGCGCCGGCCTCAATAGTTGGTGCGCTCCTCGCGGCAGCTGAGCGTCATGGTGCCACCTCTGTCGTTGCAACGGAACCCGGCGAGTGGCGATTGATCGCGCATCTGAGAGACGTTCCGCTCGACATCGACATCTTGGAGGACGACCTGTTTGTCGCGAGCCACGCCGAATTTGAGCGCTGGGCGACCGGCCGCAAAGAGCTTCGGATGGAGTGGTTCTATCGCGAGATGCGTCGAAAAACGGGCCTTTTGATGGAGGGAGACCGGCCGACCGAGGGCAAGTGGAACTTCGATCATCACAACCGCAAACCGGCGCCCGGATGCGTTGATTTTTCGGGCCCACTAGAATTTGCACCAGACGAGATAACAAAACAGGTGCTTTCTCTTGTCGAGGAACGGTTTGGCTCCAACTTTGGTAACTTGCGGCCATTCTGGTTCGCCGTCACGCGCGAGCAGGCGAGGCGGGCGCTTGAGCACTTTATTCAAGGCGGTTTGGCCAGGTTTGGCGACTACCAAGATGCAATGCTGACGGATGAGAAGTTTCTCTGGCATTCGGTTCTGTCTACCTACTTAAATGCAGGTCTCCTGGCGCCACTAGAAATCTGCCGGGCTGCCGAAGCCGCATATTTAGCCGGGAATGCCCCGATCAACGCAGTCGAAGGCTTTATTCGTCAAATAATTGGATGGCGTGAATTTGTGCGGGGTATCTACTTCGTCGAAGGTCCCGATTACCCAAAGCGGAATGCGCTTGGCCATGATCGCGCTTTACCGTCGCTTTTCTGGGGCGCCGAGACCAAAATGCAGTGTCTGTCGCAAGCCGTCGCACAGACGCAGTCAGATGCCTACGCCCACCACATCCAACGCCTCATGGTGACCGGGAATTTTGCTCTGCTTGCTGGCATCAATCCCCATGAGGTCCATGAATGGTACCTGGCTGTTTATGCAGACGCTTATGAATGGGTGGAGGCACCCAACACTGTGGGAATGAGTCAGTTCGCAGATGGAGGCGTTGTTGGCTCAAAACCCTACGTTTCGTCAGGAAATTACATCGATCGCATGTCGAACTACTGCAAGTCTTGCGACTACTCGGTAAAAACCAAAACGGGAGAAGGGGCCTGCCCCTTCAATCTACTCTATTGGCATTTTCTGGATCGACATCGCGCGAAGTTCGATGGCAATCCACGTATGGGCAACATGTACAGAACGTGGGACCGGATGAATCCGGACAAGCGTGAAATCATCATCGCCGAGGCTGATGACTTTCTCAAAAGGATGGAAAGCGGTCAGACGGTGTAAAGCGTCTTAGTTTTCGCTGGTCTCTGTCGTGGTGAGCGCTCCAT
>CAZMRS010000567.1:0-2010 GCA_964568435.1 uncultured Boseongicola sp.
GCAGCCGAACGTGACGCCCGGGCCCAAGAGGCCGCCGACGCGCAATCTCGCTTTTCTGTCGCTTTGGCCGAAGTCTCCGCCATGCAATCGCGCCTTTTGGCCAGCGAAGACCGCGCCCGCGAACTCGCAACCGGCATCGACGTCATTCAGGCGACCTTGCGCGAAGCGATGGAGGAACGCGACGCCGAGCGCGAAAAGAACGAAACGCTTCTCGCACGCCTCGCCGAAACTGAAGCCGCAAGCCCTGACATGACCCGCATGGCCGATCTCGAAGTCACGCTCGACTTCCTGACCGCCGCCCTTGGCGACATCGCGACCGAGCGCGACGAAATGCAGGTCTACGTCGCTGAAGCCGAAAGCGTGCTGGACCGCATGGCGCTCGATAACCGCCTTGAGGACGAACGCAACGAACGAATCTTCAGCCAGATCGAAGACGCCGTGGAAAGCTCGCTTGAGCCGATCGGCAGCATGTTTTCCTCTGTCGGTCTGCCGACAGACAGCATTCTCGAGCAGGTGCGCCGCAGCTATTCCGGCCAGGGTGGCCCGCTCACACCGCTCCGCTTCACCACGTCCGGCGAAACCGAGATCGATCCCTTCACCGAGCGCGCCAACGACGTCCTTGGACAGCTGGACGAATTGAACCTTTACCGCATCGCCGCTCAGAAGCTTCCCTTCGGCTTCCCCGTCCGCGGCACCTACCGCTCCACATCAGGCTTCGGTCCGCGTTGGGGCCGGATGCACGAAGGTCACGACTGGGCAGGACCGCGCGGCACCCCCATCCACGCCACCGCTGAAGGTGTGGTTGTCCACGCCGGACAACAGGGCGGCTACGGCAAACTCATTAAGATCCGCCACGATTTTGGTTTCGAGACCCGATACGCGCATTTGTCGAAAATCCGCGTCCAAGTCGGTCAAAGGGTCTCGCGTGGCGAGCGTATCGGTGATATGGGCAATAGCGGCCGTTCGACGGGCACACATGTTCATTACGAAGTGCGCGCCGGCGGCAAAGCCATAGACCCGATGAAATACATCAAGGCAGCAAGAGATGTTTTCTAAAAGCAAAATAAACGAGCCGGGCCCCAAAACGGACTCCCCGGCAGAACCCGAGAAAAAGGCCCCCGATATGAATCAACCTAAAACCGGATCCGACTTCACCGCCTCCGCCCCCAAGGCAAAGCCGCCGGCATCCGTCCTTTCGGCTGACCTGAACATCACCGGCGACATTAAGACGACCGGCGACATTCAAATCGAAGGCAAAGTTGAAGGCGACATCCGTGCGCATCTTCTGACTGTAGGCGAAGGCGCGACCGTGAACGGCGAATGCATCGCAGACGACGTCGTTGTGAACGGCCGCGTGGTTGGTAAGGTTCGTGGCCTCAAGGTTCGCCTCACCTCGACCGCCCGCGTCGAAGGCGACATCATCCACAAAACCATCGCGATTGAGAGCGGCGCCCACTTCGAAGGTTCCGTCCAGCGCCAGGAAGACCCGCTCCAAGGCCAAAAAGGCATGGCTCCCAAGCCAGCCGCGGCCCCTGCTTCGGCAGAAGCCAAAAGCTAAGTCTCTTGTCACAAGTTGAAAGAAATGCCCGCCGGGAAACCGCGCGGGCTTTTTCATAATCAATTTCCCATTTTTAATTCGGCAGCTTGGAAGACTTTTCGAATTGGAGTTTTCTCCTCTTCGGATCCACCGGTTTTTGCTTGCTTCGACCAGTCAGCCAGCTAACCGAAGTGCCGTTTGTTCAATGAGTACGAAAAGAGCTATTTTCACTTTTTTTGGCATAGGTCATGCAAACACAATCCAGCACCATCCGGGTGGCCCTCATACCTATTGTCTCTTTGCGGCTGCAGCTGTTAGTAAAACTAGTGCAAGCATCTGATTTTATTGAATCCCAGACATAATCTAGCATTCTGGATTGCGGCTCTGTTTCCCTTTTGGAACTGGCTTGGGCAAAGCGATTACACCCGGCGGTGCAATAACTCGATCAAGAAGATGGGCCCGAAGTCTACTAG
>CAZMRS010000568.1:0-2008 GCA_964568435.1 uncultured Boseongicola sp.
CGCAATTCCTGACAGCGCGCCCGCGCGTGAGCGCCGAGGCCATCGTGGCCGAACCTTTGCGCCTCGCAGGATGGGAGCCAGAGGCAGCCTTAGAAGCCGCCCGTAAGGCGCTTAAAACCTTTGGGGTAAAGCCGGATCTCTGGGCGGCTTACCCCACCACCTTTTCTGGAGGCGAACAGCAAAAGGTCAATCTGGCCCGCGCACTGATCCTGCCGCAGAAACTGTTGATGCTGGACGAACCGACCGCCTCGCTTGACGCCAATGCGCGTGGAGCGTTGGTGGCACGCTTGCATGAACTTAAAGATCAAGGGACAGCGATGATCGGCGTGTTCCACCATCCAGATGATGTGATGCACCTGATCGACCGTGTGGTTGACTTGACACCCGACGCAGTACCAGAAGAGGAACGTGACGATGTGGCTCTCTGACGTCAAACTCATCCTTTTAGACAGGATCATTGAGAACGGCGCCCTGCGGATCGAAAACGGCGTGATTGCCGAGATCACTGAGAGTGCGGGCCAGCCATCTGGCTTCACCGTATTTCCGGGCTTCATCGACATGCACGGCGACATGATCGAGCTTGAACTGGAGCCCCGCCCGAAAGTGGACTTTCCGATGGAGGTCGCAGTCAGCCATCTGGATGCACGTCTCGCAGCTGCCGGGGTGACGACAGCTTATGCAGGCGTGTCGTTCTCGCGGACAGCGGTCGATGGTGAACGGCGCTCTTTTGAGCATACCTCCGCGATCATTCGCGCGCTGAAAGACAATATCCAAGATTTGCGCGTTGATCACCGTATCCATGCGCGGTTTGACATGACGTACACAGCAGCAATTGAAGCGCTTGACGGTTTGCTTAGCGCCGGTGCTATCGATCTTGTGTCGGTCATGGATCACACGCCGGGCCAAGGCCAGTATCGCAACCTCGAAACATTGGTGGCCAACCGGATGAAAAGCGGGCTCAGCGAAGAAGACGCGCGTGCCCATGTCGAGCGTCGTATAAAAGACGCCGTGCCAGCAGAACAAATTCTCGAAAACCTTGAACGTATCTCACGGCTCTGCAAGTTGCACTGTGTTGCCATGGCAAGCCATGATGACGACACGGTCGAGAAGTCGCATCTCATGGCCGATATCGGCGCGGTGATCAGCGAATTCCCGGTGACCTATGAGGCCGCTGAAATCGCCAAAGACCGCGGACTGATGATTGCAATGGGGGCACCCAATGCGATGCGCGGCAAGAGCTACTCCGGCAACCTTTCGGCCCGCGAAGCCCATGCGGCCGGATTGCTGCATATTCTGGCTGCAGACTATCACCCCGCAGCAATCTTGCCCGCAATACGAGCGCTCACCCCGCAAGACCCCGATGGTTTGGTCGGTGCGGTGCGTCTGGCATCAAAGAACCCGGCAAAAGCATTGGGCTTGGCCGATCGGGGGGAGATCGCGACAGGCAAACGCGCCGATTTGGTGATCGTTGATGCGGCAGACCGCGTGGTCCAGACCTTTGGCGTCGGGAAAATCATCTTTTCCAACGGATCCGGGCCAGAAACCGCCGAACAGCCAGCAGTCGCCGCCTTCGCGTAACCAAATTTTTACAAAACGGACTCTTGCACGTCACAGAAGCCAATCACAGTCGGGGCGAAATTCATTCGGATGAATCGCTATGTCTGCCCAAGCTGCCCTAACCCTCACCGGTGTCTCCAAGCTCTTTGACGAGACACGCGCTGTCGATGACGTCACACTCAAGATTGAACCAGGACAGTTTGTCGGTGTCATCGGACGCTCAGGCGCTGGCAAGTCCACCATGCTCCGTTTGATCAACCGCCTCATCGACCCCACCATGGGGTCGATTTCGTTTGGGGGCTCAGAGATCACCAGCCTGCGCAGTCGCGATCTGCGCAATTGGCGCCGCGATTGCGCGATGATCTTTCAGCAGTTCAATCTTGTGGACCGGCTCGACGTTCTGACCAACGTCCTGATCGGTCGTCTGGCAGAGCACGGTTTCCTTAGCTCC
>CAZMRS010000569.1:0-2004 GCA_964568435.1 uncultured Boseongicola sp.
CGATAACGAACGCCTTGCACAGGTGCTCGAGGACGAATCTGTAGAAGTCGCAGCCATCATTCTGTCAAAGCTCAAAGTTTCCACATCTGCAGAACTCCTCGGCCTCATCCCCGGTGATCGCGCCCGCCGCATTACATATGCAATTTCACTGACAGGCGCTGTGGCCCCTCTTACCGTGCGACGCATCGGTATCGCCCTTGCTGAGCAGCTCGACACGCGCCCGGCCCGTGCTTTCTCCGACGGTCCCGTAACTCGTGTGGGGGCAATCCTGAACTACTCCCCCTCGTCGGTCCGAAATGAAGTGCTCGACGGGCTCGACACCGAGGACGCCGATTTCGCGGAGCAAGTCCGCAAGGCTATTTTCACCTTCGCAAATATCAAAGACCGCGTGTCCGAACGCGATATCCCACGCGTGCAACGCGATCTCGATCAAAACGATCTGCTTTTGGTCATCGCCGGCGCCGAGGACGATGACAAACTGACCGTCGATTACATTCTCGAAAACATCTCCCAACGCCTCGCCGACAACCTGAGGGCCGAAGCCGCCGAAGGCCCCAAACCCAGCACGCCTGATTGCGAGGCGGCCATGATGCGTATCGTCAATGTAGTGCGAGATCTTGAAGGCAGTGGCGAGATCTTTCTAGTCGCCAAGGATGAATAGCGAATCCCACCCGTCCTGCTACCACCTGAAAGATGGCCACCAAATAGGTTTTTGCTTCAAAAAAAGATGGAAGCGGCGCTCGGCGTCAAACCGAACAATTAGTCACCGCAGCTGCGCCGCACCCAAAATTGGACCAGACGCCTTTTCCTGCACGAGGACCGCCACGCGAACACCATCGGGAACTTGTATTGTCGCACGATACGTGCCGCGACCATTCCACTTTCCAATCTCGACCAGCCGACGAACCACATTGTGGTACGTCAACGTCCGCCCGGCGTTCTCGCCGCGCCGGATGCTGACTGTTTCTTCGGGCGTAACGGTCGCAACCTGCACAATAGCACCGCCAGATGGCATACGGCCTTCTGCTGTGACCGACACCACAACTTTATTGCCGTCTCGGCGCATGGTGACAGATGCGGGCTTTGCCCGGTCACGATTCGCATCGATCGCATCTAACAGTTTCATGGCGTTGGTGCCGACCACGTGATCCACACCTCCGATGACCATTTGGGGCGTATAGATCGATGGCTTGCCAGCTGCGCGGGAGTACCCGCGCTGGCGGACTGTGTGCGCCGGGTCAGCAAATTCGTCCTTCCAGCCGATGTAGTCCCAATAATCGACGTGCAGCGCCAAAGCGATGACATCGTCACGCTCAGCCAGTTGCGCCAAAAGCGCATTAGCAGGGGGGCAGGAAGAACAGCCCTGAGACGTGTAAAGCTCGACCACGACAGGTTGCTGCTGAGCAGATGCGAACGTCGCCAAAGATACCCAGAAGGCAGCAACCCAACCAAAAAAACGCATAACAGTTCTATCCAACTTTGATTCCCCGGAATCAATTAGCAACGTTTTGCGAGACCGCGTTACATTACACGTGCAGCGTTGCACAAAAAATTGTACACTATGGTATACAAAATGCCGCATCCCCCTTGCGTCAAGGCACGAGAAGGCGATAGATGCAGCTTAATTCTTGCACGTCCCACACGCAAATTCGTTGAAACGAGGGAGCTCATCACATGCCCATTACCGTTGGCCAGGACACCGCCAAAACCCGCAAAACGCTGACCGTTGGCAATCAATCGGTTGCGTACTACTCGATCCCGGCCGCCGAATCCGCGGGCCTGGGTGACTTCTCCCGCCTACCGGCAGCGCTCAAAGTTGTCCTGGAAAACATGCTTCGCTTTGAAGACGGCAAAACCGTCAGCGTCGACGATATCAAAGCGTTCTCGACCTGGGCCGACCAAGGCGGCAAGAACCCTCGCGAGATCGCCTATCGCCCTGCCCGCGTGCTGATGCAGGACTTCACCGGCGTGCCGGCTGTTGTTGACCTTGCCGCCATGCGGGAT
>CAZMRS010000570.1:0-1993 GCA_964568435.1 uncultured Boseongicola sp.
ACCAACAGAAGACCCAGAAACAAGGTCATCCAATGCGCCGAGCGCAGCTTCGGTCGCGTCAGACGGCGCCTGCCCCGTGGGGGGGTGCGAAGCGCCCGCCCTGGGGGGCGGGGCGGGCGCCGTCTGACCGTTCCGGTCAGCCATATTTTGTTCGTTCGCCGAAATGCCGATCTCAAGGAAACGGATGATTGGAGCAGATGTGCTCTCGTTCAACCCAGCCCCTTCCGTGAAATCCCCGCTCTCGTCCTTGCGGCCTTCGCCCAAAAGCGCGCGGACGCCTTCCGGCCCGAGCCGGTCGAGCTTGTCGATCCCGCGCAGAACAATGCCGCGCGTCTTTTCGTCATCCTCTGCGATACCCGCGACTTCCAATACCCCGTTCAGCACCTTACGGTTGTTGACGCGGATTACATAGTCACCACGTTCGATCCCAACCGCTTCCAGCGCGTCAGCCAGCATCATGCAAATCTCAGCATCTGCCGCAACTGATGCCGTACCCACAGTATCTGCGTCACACTGGTAGAACTGGCGGAACCGCCCCGGCCCCGGCTTTTCGTTTCGCCAGACCGGACCCATTGCGAAGCGGCGGTAAGGCGTCGGCAGATCATTGCGGTGCTGCGCGAACACGCGGGCGAGCGGTGCGGTCAGGTCATAGCGGAGCGCCAGCCAATCGCCGTCGTCGTCTTCCTGCCATGCGAAAACGCCTTCGTTCGGGCGGTCAACGTCGGGGAGGAATTTGCCAAGCGCCTCGACGGTTTCGACGGCCGAGCTTTCCAGCGGATCGAACCCATGGGCATGATAGACCTTTGCAATCGCATCAAGCATGGACTTGCGTTCGGTGACGTCAGCACCGAAGTAGTCGCGAAAGCCTTTCGGCGTTTCGGCCTTGGGGCGTGGGGTCTTTTTGGTCTTGGCCATAGGTTTTATCCGAAAGGACGGGTTAAATCTCGCGCGGGGTTTAGCCTGAGGCCCCCTAAGGGGCAAGGAGGACAAGGATGAGTGTGGAAATAGAAGAGCGGCTGGCGCATCTGGAGCGCATTGTCGACGAACTGAATGATGTGGTGTCCGGACAAGCCAAGGAGATCACGACGCTGAACCGCCGAGTGCAGATGTTGATGGAGCGCGAGGCGATGCGGGAAGCCGATGGCACCGGTGGGGTGGTCATCGGGAACGAAAAACCGCCGCATTATTAAGAACGCCACCCTTATGTCGTGTGGCTGTTACACGGCTCACCTAGCGTTGCAGCTGTAGGATTTGAATCGGCCTCTGTCCCCATTGAGTTTGTTCCCCGGGGTCGATCCACGCTCTATCCTGCCACCATGGATCCGGTCCGATCTATGCAGGCCCCCGGTCGCTGCACCGGGGGTTTTGGCGTTTTCAGAACATGCCGCTGGACCTGCTTCACGCACAGTCCTAAAGTTCGCCGTCGGGAGGACGAATAATGGCACTCAGTTCCAACACACGTACGTACTTCAATGGGACCTGGCACGAGGGTGACGTGGCAATCATAAAGGCTGCGGACCACGGCGCGTGGCTCGGCTCGACCGTTTTTGACGGCGCCCGGTTCTTTGAAGGTGTGTCCCCGGATTTGGAGCCACATTGCGCTCGTGTGAACGCGTCTGCAGCCTCGCTCATGCTGACGCCGACTGTTTCAACCGAAGACATGGTGCAGATTGTGCACGAAGGCCTGAAACTCTTTGCGCCGGGAACGGCTGTTTACATCAGACCGATGTACTGGGGCATTCATGGCGACTCTTCAGCCATTACACCTTCGGATGAAGAAACAGGCTTTGCGGTCTGCCTTGAAGAGATTGGCATGGCACCGCCCGATACATCGGTGCGCCTGACGCGCACACGGTTCCGCAGGCCGGTTCTGGAAAGCTCGGTTGTGAACGCCAAGGCAGGCTGCCTTTACCCCAACAACGCGCGGATGCTGGCCGAGGCCAAATCGAAAGGGTACCAAAACGCGCTTGTTGCGGACGCTATGGGCAACGTC
>CAZMRS010000571.1:0-1992 GCA_964568435.1 uncultured Boseongicola sp.
CATGCAACAGATCCTGCGTGCCTTCCCACACCGACATTGGCATCGGCATGAACGCCGCTTCTGAGAACTCTGAGGCCGCAAGAACCTTCCTCGCCTGGGTCGCCTCGCCTGAGTTCGCGTCGATCTTTGGCAACGCGCTGCCGGGGTTCTTCCCGCTGTCGAACACGCCTGTCGAAATGGAAGACCCGCTCGCCAAGGAGTTCGTTGGCTGGCGTGGCGAGTGTGAATCGACCATCCGCTCGACCTACCAGATCTTGTCGCGTGGCACGCCGAATCTTGAAAACGAGACCTGGGGCGCATCCGTTGCCGCCATCAAAGGCACATCGTCGCCGGCAGACCTTGGCGCTGAACTGCAGAACGGCCTCGCAAGCTGGTACGCACCACAGCAGTAGTCCTCCCTTACTGCTTTTTCCGGGTGGCGCATGTGCCGCCCGGAACCAAACAGGAGAGTCCCATGAAGACCCGTCGCATCCGCTGGCACATAGGTGTGTTTCTGGCACCCGCCGTGATTGTCTACACTGCCGTGATGATCTTCCCGCTGTTCAACACTCTGCGCCTCGCGCTGTATAGCAGAGTCGAACAGGAACGCGTCTTCGTCGGGCTGGAGAATTTCCGCACGCTTTTCTTCGATCCGATCTGGGCCGAGCAGTTCTGGAACGCGCTCGGTAACAACTTCTGGTTCTTCATCATCCACATGCTGGTTCAGAACCCGATCGGCATCGCGCTCGCCGCCATCCTGAGCCACCCGCGCCTGCGTTTCGCTGCGCTCTATCGGTCGGCGATCTTTATACCGACGATCCTCAGTTTCGTGATTGTGGGCTTCGCCTGGAAGCTGATCCTGTCGCCTCTCTGGGGCATCGCGCCCGGCATGCTCGATGCAGTGGGCCTGAAGTTTCTCTTCGCACCCTGGCTCGGCAAGGAAGAATACGCCTTGACGACATTGGCTCTCATCTCGGTCTGGCAGTTCGTCGGGATACCTATGATGTTGATCTACGCCGCACTTCTCTCGATCCCCGAGGAAATCCTGGAGGCAGGCGAGATTGACGGCATCACGGGCGCCTCTGCCTTCTGGAAAATCAAGCTGCCGCTGATCCTACCGTCCATCGGCATCATCTCGATCCTCACATTCGTAGGCAACTTCAATGCCTTCGACCTGATCTACGCAGCCCAGGGCGCGCTGGCAGGACCCGATTTCTCGACCGACATACTCGGCACCCTCATGTACCGCACCTTCTTCGGCTTCCAGCTGCAACTGGGTGATCCGCACATGGGGTCCGCAATTGCAGGAGCGATGTTCGCCATCATTCTTGTCGGTGTCTGCATCTATCTCTTCGGCATCCAGACCCGGATGCGCCGCTCCAGCTCTGAGGTCCGGCCATGAACAAGGCACGCACAAATCCCTTCAACGCGACCGCCATGCACGGTGCGCTGATTATCTACACGCTGATCGCTCTGTTCCCGGTTTTCGTGATCTTGATCAACAGCTTCAAGACCCGCAAAGCGATCTTCCGTGAACCGCTGGCAATGCCAGACGCCGAGAGCTTCTCGATGATCGGTTATCAGACAGTGATGAAGCAGGGAGACTTCTTCCTCTACTTCCAGAACTCCATGATCGTCACGGTCGCCTCGCTGTTCTTCGTCCTGCTGTTCGGGGCCATGGCCGCTTTCGCGCTGGCCGAGTACCGGTTCAAAGGCAACCTTTGGATGGGGCTGTATCTGGCGCTGGGGATCATGATCCCAATTCGGATTGGCACCGTGGCCATTCTTGAAATGATGGTGGCTACTGGGCTGGTAAACACGCTTTGGGCCCTGATCCTTGTTTATACCGCCCAAGGTCTGCCTTTAGCGGTGTTCATCCTCAGCGAGTTCATGCGGCAGGTGTCGGATGACCTGAAAGACGCAGGCCGCGTAGACGGTCTGTCGGAATACACAATCTTCTTCCGCCTGGTCCTACCGCTGGTACGGCCCGCCATGGCAACGGTCGCGGTCTTC
>CAZMRS010000572.1:0-1988 GCA_964568435.1 uncultured Boseongicola sp.
TTTCCTATCCAATCTCGTTGACTTCGGCATGGACCCTCAAGCCGCCATCGACGCGCCGCGTGTGTTCCCCGAAACCTACGGTCTGCGCGTCGAAGCGAACTTGACGGACAAGACAAAAGCGAGCCTTGCCGAGCGCGGGCACAAGGTTGTTCAAACTGACGACCCAATCGGTGGCGCGCAGGCGATCCAAATCGACCATACTGCGGGCATGCTCATTGGGGGATCCGACCCCCGAAAAGATGGCATAGCGATTGGATACTGATCCGAGGCGGGCCTGAAAGCGCAGTTAGTTCAGCTGGAAGTGCATTGGGTAGTGACCATCGTTGAAGTCACCGAAAAACTCGGGAAGATCCGGGTGGTCAACTGGTTCACCGGAATAGTCGGCCACGAGGTTTTGCTCCGACACATAAGCCACGTAATAGCTTTGGTCGTTTTCAGCCAGAAGGTGATAGAACGGCTGCTCCTTGGCAGGGCGACTGTCTTCTGGGATGGCCTCGTACCATTCTTCGGAGTTGGAGAACATTGCGTCCACATCAAACACGACACCCCTAAAAGGATGCTTGCGATGACGGACAACTTGCCCCAATGCGTATTTTGCACGCGTCTTTAACATAACAGAACCCCCTAGACCTTTTTTAGGCCCGACAGCCGTTCATGTCGAATAAATTGGGGTAAATAAAGGGAAACAGACTGTGAACGTCGTCCTAACAGTGGCTGAAATAGTTGCGCCAGTGTTCCTTTTGGCGGCACTTGGCTACTTTTGGGTGAAGCTTGGCTACGAGTATCGTCTGGATTTCGTGACGAAGCTGGCAATGACCTGGGGCGTCCCTTGCCTGATCTTCGTCGCCCTCATGCAGGCTGACATCGAAAAGCAAGCCCTGACGGCTGTTGCGGCGGCCACACTCGCCGCTTACGTATTTGTAATTGCAGCATTTTATGCCTTCACAACCGCCTTCAAACTCGACCGTCAAACCTTTCTCGCACCCTTGTCTTTTGGCAATACAGGCAACCTTGGCTTGCCGTTGGCGCTGTTTGCTTTCGGCGATTTGGGGCTCGGATATGCAGTTGTCGTCTTTGCAGTTATGGCGATTCTATCGTTCACCTACGGCATTTGGGTTGTCTCTGGCGGGGGTAATCCGCTGCCCGCTTTGAAAGAACCATTGTTTGGCGCGAGCCTCGCGGGCGGCGTTTTTCTATGGATGGGATGGGAGACACCGACCTTTCTAACCAACACATTGTCTCTGATTGGGCAACTTGGCATCCCCTTGATGTTAATCACTTTAGGTGTCGCTTTGGCACGATTGACCCCCAGCCGCATAACAAGAATGGTCTGGTTGTCGGCACTCAAGGTCATCATCTGTGTCGCCATCGCTTGGCCTGTCGGACTGTGGTTCCAACTCGATGACGTGGCGTTCGCCGTGTTGGTGGTCCAAGTCGCGACACCAGTGGCCGTGACCTCGTACCTTTTGGCCGAAAAATACGGGGCTGACGCGGACTCTGTCGCTGGCTTGGTGGTCGTATCCACGCTTATGAGTGTGGGGTTCTTACCGCTCATCCTCGCCTTTGTGATCTGATAGCGCGACAAGACCGTTCCCAGACGGGTCAAAATCAGGTAAACTACTGGCAAAACAACAAATAGAGCGATTGAGGCATGAGCAGACCCCTTCGCGCCCTGGTATTGGTTTTGTTCGTTGCAGCCTGCGGCGGCGGCTATAACTATTCGGCGCCAAAAAATCTCGACAACGCCTGTTCCATCGTGAACGAGCGCCCGGCCTATTTGGCTGCAATGAAACGCACGGAAAACCGCTGGGGTGTTCCTGTCGCGGTTCAGATGGCCACGATCTATCAGGAATCCAAATTCATCGGTAATGCCCGCACACCCGTGCGGTATTCTCTCGGCGTCATTCCAATGGGGCGTCAATCGTCTGCATACGGCTACAGTCAGGCTTTGGATGGCACGTGGGACGATTACCGCCGCGCCCGCGGTA
>CAZMRS010000573.1:0-1986 GCA_964568435.1 uncultured Boseongicola sp.
CCCACTTGGCCCATATACCATCCAATGGGTCGACTGGTGGACCGTCCTGCTCGGCCTGTCCTTTGTCGCTGTCACACTCTTTGCGCCCAAAGGCATTGGCGGACTTTTCGATCTGGCCTTCGACCGCAAAAGCCCCAACCGCCACGGAGCTGACCTTGGTCCCGATCCGGGCTCTCTCAGAGAGAAGGAGGCAGATACATGAGCGGGCTTCTCGAAGTCTCTGGCGTCTCTGTCACCTTTGACGGGTTCAAGGCGATCAATAATCTGTCCTTCTCAATTGGGCCGAAAGAACTTCGCGCCGTCATCGGTCCGAACGGTGCGGGCAAAACAACCTTCATGGACATCGTCACCGGTAAAACCCGCCCGGATGAAGGCCGCGTCATCTACGGCGACAAATCTCAATCTTTGCTCGCCATGTCTGAAAGCCGCATTGCGCAAGCCGGCATTGGTCGGAAATTCCAAAGGCCAACGGTTTTTGAAGACCAAACAGTTGGCGACAACCTGATGATGGCGCTAAAAAACAACCGCAACCCCTTCGCGGTCCTGTCGTTCAGGCCCAAGAAAGCCGACCGCGAACGCGTCAATGAACTTGCCGCCGAAATCGGCCTGTCGGGGGCCATCGACCGCAAGTCAGGCGAGCTTAGCCATGGCCAAAAGCAATGGCTCGAGATTGGCATGCTCCTCGCGCAGGAACCCCAGCTTCTGCTCGTCGACGAACCAGCGGCGGGCATGACGCCAGCCGAACGCGAACACACGACGGAACTCCTCGTTGAAGCGGCCAAAACCCGCGCCGTCGTGGTCGTGGAACACGACATGGAATTCGTCCGTCGCCTGAACTGCAAAGTGACCGTGCTGCATGAAGGGTCGGTTTTGGCAGAAGGCTCGATCGACCATGTCACGAAAGACGAGAAAGTGATCGAGGTGTACCTTGGCCGATGAGATCCTCCAGATAGAAGGGCTGACGCTACACTACGGCGAAAGCCAGATCCTCTACGGCATTGACGTCAAAGCGGCGCGTGGCGAGGTCACCTGCGTTATGGGCACCAACGGCGTCGGCAAAACGAGCCTTCTGAAGGCGATCTCCGGCACACACCCGGCAAGTGGCGGCACGTACAAACTTGATGGCGAAACGATCTCGAATGCGACGGCGTTTACGCTCGCGCAGAAGGGCGTCGCCTATGTGCCGCAGGGCCGCGAGATTTTCCCATTCCTGACGGTGCAAGAGAACCTCGAAACAGGCTTCGCCTGCCTGCCCAAATCAGAACGCGCCGTGCCCGAGCATATCTTCGATCTGTTCCCAATTCTAAAGGATTTCCTACATCGCCGAGGGGGCGACCTCTCAGGTGGTCAGCAGCAACAACTCGCCATCGCGCGTGCACTGGTCACCAAACCCAAACTTCTGCTTCTCGATGAGCCAACCGAAGGCATCCAGCCCAACATCATCCAGCAAATCGGCGAAGTGATCAAAACGCTGCGCGACCAGGGCAACATGGCGATCATCCTCGTCGAACAGTACTTCGACTTCGCCTACGACCTCGGTGACCGGTTTCTCGTCCTGCAACGCGGTGCCACCAAGGCCAGCGGCGCTTCGGGCGAACTTGAACGGGAAACGCTTCTCGGGTTTGTGTCGGTCTAGGGCTTTCCCAACCGCTTTCTCTTTGCTCGTGGTCAATTCGCACCCTAATGTGGCGACGAATACCACCAAAGGGCCGTGCAGTCGTGACCACAATCGTCTTCCTTGCCGTTATAGGCGCGGCACTTCTGCACGCTTCCTGGAACGCTCTGGTCAAAAGTGGAGCAGACAAGACCCTCAGCCTTGGCGCGGTCATCATTGGGCACATGCCGCTGGCAATTCTTGCGCTCCCCTTCGTGCCGGCACCAGCGCCCGAGAGCTTGCCGTACCTTGTTTGCGGGATCGGCCTTCATTTCGGCTATCAGATTTTCCTGCTGCGGTCCTATCAAACGGGCGACCTCACGCAGGTCTAC
>CAZMRS010000574.1:0-1984 GCA_964568435.1 uncultured Boseongicola sp.
TTTTGATCCCCGCCGTCCGGGATGCCGAGGTGACGTATGGCAGATTGGCCGACAGTCTTTCGCTGACCGGATGGGCCCGGATGCGGCTTGTCATACTGCCACGTATTCGCCGCCCCTTGGGGTTCTTGGCCGGATTGGCCGCCGCGCTTTCCATGGGCGATCTGGGCGTTGTGGCCTTGTTCGCCGATCCTGAAACGGCGACGTTGCCGTTGCAGATCTATCGCTTAATGGGGGCCTATCGTATGGACGATGCTGCCGGCGCCTCGTTGGTATTGCTGGTTATCAGCTTCCTTTTGTTCTGGGCCTGCGACTGGGGAGGGCGACGTGGCGCTACAGATTAGGAACGTGCTGCTGTCTCGCTCCGATTTCGAGCTGAGCGCAGATGTCGAAATCCAAGGGCCTGGCGTGGCAGCGGTCATTGGTCCTTCAGGTGGGGGCAAGTCTACACTTCTTGCACTTATTGCGGGTTTCCTAGTCCCGGATCAGGGAAATATTCTTTGGAACGGCAAAGTCATAACGGATGACTTACCGGGCAAACGACCAGTCGCTACGCTGTTTCAAGACAATAACCTGTTCCCGCATCTCAACGTTTTGACAAACGTGGCGTTGGCCATTTCCCAATCGGGCAAGCCTTCGACAGATGTTCGACAACGTGTGTCAGAGGTATTGGCGCGCGTCGGTCTTGAGGGCTTTGAAAGCCGGATGCCTTCTGAATTGTCCGGTGGACAACAAAGCCGTGTTGCCTTGGCGCGTGTATTGCTGACCGAGCGTCCGCTCGTGCTTATGGACGAGCCCTTTGCCGCGCTAGGTCCCGCACAGAGAAAAGAGATGTTGTTGTTGGTGAAGGAAGTTTTGCCAAATGCAACGATCCTGATGGTCACGCATGATCCTGAGGATGCCAAGTTCGCCGAAAAGACCATTCTTGTAGTTGATGGTGTTGTTGCCGCGCCGCAGGATACCGAGGCGCTGTTCCGTGATCCTCCTGAGGCTTTGAGGTCCTATCTGGCTTAGCGACGCCTAGCTATCATCGACAGATCCGCGCAATTTCTTAACCTCGCCACGCATCCTTTTGGCCTCAACGCGTTTGCGCTTTTGCGCCAAAGGCACGCGTGTACTGATGCGTTTCTTTGGTTTCTCAGTGGCTCGACGGATCAGATCAGCAAGTCGCGCACGGGCGATTTCACGATTGCGAGCCTGGCTGCGTTCTTCGCTAACCTGAATGACAACCGCTCCGTCTTTCGTCCAACGACGCCCTGCCAATCTCTGCAATCTTCGCTTTACCGGGCCCGGCAGATTTGGCGAGCGTTCGGCCTCGAAACGTAGCTCGACAGCTGTTGCCACCTTGTTGACGTTCTGACCACCGGGACCTGACGCACGCACGAAGGTTTCGGTGATTTCCCAATCAGCAATCGTTATGTCGGGCGTGATCTGCATGGGGCTGATATAAAAGAAGGGCCGCCGATAGGCGACCCTTCCGAGAGTCTTGGAGATGGGCCAGTTAGGGTTCGGCTAAGGCCGAAGGCCCAATCGTGAGTGTTTTGCCTTTGGGTTTGCCCTCAGGCGACGGTCCTCCCGACTGTTCCGACACCTCTCTCCAACATCGCTCTAGACACTGGACCACCTCCTTTCGTTTGTTACCGATACTTAGAAGGTTGGCACAGATATTGTGTCTGTCAACGGTTTTTACGCAACTTCTGTGGTGAGCCGCCTCACAATTAGGCGAAACGGCACCAGTGCGATTAATGCGAGGGACAGTTTTACACCCCAATCGGCCACCGCAAGCGACACCCAAAGCGGGACGACAGGTCCAAAGCCAAGCATAGGATGCAGCTCGCCCGCCCAACTGACGTCGTTACCGGGTTCAATGAATGTCAGCGACCCGGCGAAAGCGATGGTGAAGAACAGTGTTGTATCGACGGCGGAGCCAAGGATGGTCGACACCAGTGGCGCACGCCACCACGCGCCGTCGCGCAAGCGGTCGAAG
>CAZMRS010000575.1:0-1983 GCA_964568435.1 uncultured Boseongicola sp.
GGCCAATCGGGCGCCTTTCTCGTTGTCACTGCGGACCGAAGGCAGATCGATCCCAACAATCCACTCACAGGCCAGCGTGACGCGGTTGCCAAAGCCTTCACGAGTCAGTGCAGAAATCTCCTCGGGCCGCACACCGCCATCAAGCGAAATCAACCCATCAATCCGACCGTCGAGGAAGTAATCAGCGAGCCGCATGTCATGGCTCGGGAGATGGTTCGAGTCCGTAATCAGCACGGAAATATCGGATTTCGCGAACTCCTCTGTGATCCCGGCAAGAATTTGTGAGAAAAACGGGTTTCCGAGGTTGGGTACCAAAACCAAAACAGCATTGGCACTTTGTTTTCGAAGCGCTCTAGCCGCCTTGTTCACCCGGTAACCAGTAGCGCGGACAGCCTCAAAAACCGCCTCACGGGTCGCATCTGTCAGCTTTTCGGGCGACGAGAGCGCACGACTCACAGTCGCGGTTGAAACGCCCGCGACACGAGCAACATCTTTAATTTGCGGGGCTTTCTGGCTCATTGTCAAACTTGGGAGTGCTTCGATTTCGGCGGTTTCGTATTAATGCTTGACACGAATCTCGCCCCAGTCAATGAATATTTGTAATCGATTACACGAGGCGGCACCGTTTAATGAGTGCGGCACGGTGAGCGGTTAGCCAAGCGCGGAAGTTCCGCATCCAGATAAAAATGCGGGTGAAACAAAAACGCCTGCAAAGGGAGAGAGAAATGAAAGCAATCCGTAACATTCTCGCCGCTACGACTGCGCTCTGCGCTGCGACAGCGGCGTCGGCTGTCGAGCTTGAAGTCACACACTGGTGGACCTCTGGTGGTGAAGCCGCAGCAGTTGCCGAATTTGCAAAAGCATTCAATGCAACCGAACACACATGGGTTGACGGCGCTATCGCAGGCTCAGGCGGAACCGCACGTCCGATCATCATCAGCCGCATTCTCGGTGGTGACCCGATGCACGCCACTCAGCTGAACCATGGTCGTCAGGCTGAAGAACTGGTTGAAGCCGGTCTTATGCTTGATCTCACAGATGTTGCAGAGGCCGAAGGATGGCGTGATCTCGTCAACCCTGTGCGCCTTCTGGACTCCTGCACGCTCGACGGTCGCGTATACTGCGTTCCGGTAAACATCCACTCCCCGCAATGGCTCTGGCTGTCTCACGACGCATTTGCGAAGGCTGGCCTGGATGTGCCGGCGGATTGGTTTGAATTTGTAGACGCCGCCCCTGCCCTGCAGGAAGCAGGTGTTGTTCCGCTGGCGATGGGTCAGCAGCCTTGGCAGACAAACCTCGCGTTTGGCGCAATCATGGTCGCTGTTGGCGGCACGGAACTATACCTTGACGTTCTGACAAACAAAAATGCAGACGCAGCATCGAGCGCAGAGATGACCAAAGTCTTCGAAGCGTTCGCAGCCGCTCGTCTTCTGTCAGAAGGCTCCAACGTTCAGGACTGGAACCAGGCAACCAACCTCGTCATCACAGGTCAGGCCGGCGGCCAGATCCACGGTGACTGGGCACAGGGTGAATTCCAGGTGGCTGGCCAGGTTGCTGGCGAAGACTACACCTGTCTTCCCGGCTTGGGTGTCAACGAGATCATCGCAACAGGCGGTGACGCGTTCTACTTCCCTGCCACCGACGATCCTGAAATCACCGCCGCTCAGAAAGAGCTCGCATCGCTGATGATCTCGAAGGAAGTTCAGGTTGCGTTCAACCTGAAAAAAGGCTCGCTGCCAATTCGTGGCGACGTTGACCTTGCTGCAGCAAACGACTGCATGAAGAAGGGTCTTGCCATTCTTGCCGCCGGCAACGTACTCCCAGATGGCGTGAACTCCTTCTCTGCCGACACGCAAAGCCAGATTGACGACCTGATGGTTGAATTCTGGAACGACACGAGCGTCACCGTAGAAGATGCTCAATCGCGCTACGTCGACATCATTGCAAGCGCTGACTAATCGCGCTTCAGACCGGGCCTTGCAG
>CAZMRS010000576.1:0-1981 GCA_964568435.1 uncultured Boseongicola sp.
CCTATCTTGCGGGCGATGAAACCGCTCTGACACCTGAAGCCAAGCGCGGCATGGACTTGTTTTACGGAGACGCCAACTGCAGCACGTGTCACTCCGGGCCACTCATGTCCGATCAGGAATTCCATGCGCTCGCGCTGCCCGCATTTGGCCCAGGCAAAACGCGACGTTTTGATCCGCAGCCACGTGATGTGGGACGAATGGGCGAGAGCGACCGGTTGGAAGACGCCTATCGCTTCCGAACACCGATGCTCAGAAATGTCGCATTAACAGCACCTTACGGGCACAACGGTGCGTACCCCACGCTCGAGGGCATTGTCAGGCACCATCTCGATCCTCTGAAGGCGCTCGATGAATGGCAGCGAGATCTCGCCAAGCTGCCCAAGGTGCCATGGCTGCAACGGGTCGATTTCATCGTCCAGGCAGACAGCCGCGAAATTGCCCGGCAGCGCGCAAAAATCGACATCGACCCGATCCCCTTAAGCGATGCGGAAGTCTCTGATCTTGTGGCGTTTCTGGAAAGCCTGACGGGTGAAACCGCCGAAACGCGACCACTCGGGCGTCCAGAGACTGTGCCATCTGGCCTCACCGTCGACTAATCCGCTGTACCCGCGCGCAAACCGCATTAGATTTGCCACATGGTTGTTCATGTGTCCGCACTCAAAAAACGCTTCGGCGACGTTACCATCCTTGATAGCGTCGATCTGATCCTTTCGAGGGGCGAAAGCGTTGCCCTGACAGGGGAAAGCGGGTCGGGAAAGTCAACACTCCTCCACATCGTAGCGGGGCTTGAGCCTCCCGATGCAGGTACCGTCAAGATTGACGGAATGAACGTCTTTGCCTTGAGCGACGCAGAAAGAGCAGGCTTGAGACGCCAAAGGATTGGGATTGTTTTTCAACAGTTTAACCTGATTCCTTCCCTCACAGTTGCGCAGAATATTTCCTTCCAGGCACGCCTCGCGGGTCAAGGCGTAGACACGGACGATTTGGCGGGGTCGCTCGGGCTGACCGAGCATCTCAACAAGTACCCGGAACAGCTTTCCGGGGGGCAGCAGCAACGGGTCGCCATAGGTCGCGCACTTGCCGCAAATCCGAGCGTTATCCTCGCCGACGAGCCGACCGGAAACCTGGATGAAACGACAGGAGACGCCGTTTTCAACCTCCTTCTGGAGGCCGCAAAAACCAGCGGTACAGCATTGCTTGTGGCAACCCATTCAGCACGCCTTGCAGAGAGAGCCGATCGCAAATTGCACCTTTCCCGCGGGATGCTCACGCCATGATCCGTGCGGTGCTATCGGCGCTCCTATCTCATTGGAAGCGCAGACCTTTTCAGCTTTTCACCCTGGTCACAGGCCTCGCCTTGGCCACCGCCCTTTGGTCGGGCGTCCAAGCCCTCAATGCCGAAGCGCGGCAAAGCTACGATGACGCCGCAAATCTGCTAGGCGGTGATACTCGGCTGATCGATCCAACCGGCGCACCTGTTTCAAATGAGACATTTCTTGCACTGCGCCAAAACGCCTGGCTTGCAAGTCCAGTGATCGAAGGTTGGCTTCCGGGTCGAGACGGGCGAGTCCGCGTCGTGGGCGTCGATCCTCTTACGATGCCGCTCAACAGCCCTGCCGGAGCCGCCGTGGCGGACATCGGAATTGCCGAATTCCTAGGACCCACCGGTGCCATTCTTGCAAGCCCCGCAACTGCGGGACGCATCGCTAACTTTGACGAACGAGTGCGCACCATTGACGGGCTGGCGCCCGGCATCGCAATCGCGGACATTTCAACCGTGCAAGCCATTGAAAACAGAGACAACTACGATCATTTTATCCTGCTGCCGGACCAACCGTTCGAGCAGACTGAACTGGCGGATATTGCGCCCAATCTCGTTGTTGAAGAGCCGGACACAGCGTCTGACCTGGCTCGGTTTACCGATAGTTTTCATCTGAACCTTACGGCCTTTGGTCTCCTCAGTTTTGTCGTTGGACTGTTT
>CAZMRS010000577.1:0-1980 GCA_964568435.1 uncultured Boseongicola sp.
CCCGTGCGTCCCACGAGCCGATCTATCGAAGCCTGGTCATTCAGGCACAAGGTGTAATGAAGCAAGAGCTCCTTGCCCATCCCAGGGCGACACATACGACCCGCCGCTTCGGTCAAGAACCGCGCCATCCTCGGGCACTGGGAAGGCGACCTGATCGCCGGTTCGAAGAACAGCCTCATCGCCACACTGGTCGAGCGGCACAATCCTGATCTTCACCTCGGCCAAATAGTGCTTGTGGGCCTTCCGCTTGATACCCCCAACCAGCTTGTCGGCGACGTCCTTCGGTCTTCCGGATTTATTGCTCATCTTCGCTCCTGGTTGGCATCGCAAGGTCCATCAACCCTCCGATCCACGCCCAATCGCGATTTTGTTTGACAACGATTTTCAAGTGCCAGGCAGACACGGCGTGGTACTGGCGAATAGTCCGCAAAGTTAGAATGCTTCTCCGCGGCGCAGCATGCGATCCAACGAAAATGACTACTTATTGGGAAGTGATCTCTGTTTCGGCCTATGCTTTCAGCGGCTTATGCTGACTGCCTTCGCCGACAGTACGGGCCGGAGATTTTCTAATCGCGAGGCGCAGTAGCGGCGGAACTGTAAGCAGCGTCAAGAACGCGGACATGGACAATCCGCCGACAACGACCGCTCCAAGGCCGCGATAAAGCTCCGAGCCTTCTCCGGGGAAAAGGATAAGCGGCAGCATCCCCATGACGCTCGTTAGTGTACTCATAAAGATCGGTCGAATGCGGTTCCGCGTTGCCTCCTCAATGGCATCGATTGGGTCCATGTTGTCTTCGCGGAGATGATAGAGCGTTTGATGCACAATCAGGATGGCATTGTTCACGACGATCCCGACGAGGATGATGAACCCAAGAAGCGTGAGCATATCCAGAGGCTGAGTCTGATACGTATTCAGCAACGCAAGCCCACCGACGCCGCCAGCCGCAGCAACGGGAACGGCGATCATAATCACCAGAGGCAGCACGAAGCTTTCAAACAAGATAGCCATGACGAGGAACACAATAATCAGAGCGACGATCAGATTGATCTGAATAGCCGACCACGTTTGGCTGAGTTGGTCGGCTGTGCCGGACACACTGAGGCGAATATCGCTTGGCAGCCCTTGCTGTTCCAACGCGTCCACAACTTGCGTTTCAAGAATGTTCACGGCTCGCTCGAGAGGCAGGTTATTGGCGGGACGAACTTCCAGCGTCACCGTCCGAAGCCGCTCGCGATGTCTGATTTCGGTCGGTCCAGCCGTAAGGACAACATCCGACAATGCCGAAACAGGCACGATCTGACCATTAGGTGTTACAACCGGGTAGTTCCCTACGTCCTGCGTGCGTGCCGCCGAGGTCACTTTTGGGTCGCCCTTCAGAACAAGGTCTACTCGCTCAGAGCCTATGGTGATTTGCGCGACGCGGAGCCCGTCATTGAATGCGTCCACAGTCTGCGCAAGCCCGGAGCTATCGAGCCCGGCATCCGCCAGCCGAAGCCGGTCAGGGATCAGCCGTACTTCTGGCGCACCAAGTTCCAACCCTGGGATCGGCCGGAACTGGTGACCTTCTGAACGTGGGAGGATCTGAGATACGAGGCCCGCAGCCCGACCCGCCACGCCGAGAATAGTGTTGAGGTCCTGACCGGAAACATTGAGCTCAATCGTGCGCCCGCCCCCAACACCGCGGCCAAAGAGCGAGGGCTGCGTCATAAAGCCAAAGGTTCCGGGTTCCGCAAAAATTGGTCTGCTCAACACAGGGATAAGGTCGCCTGCGCGTTCTCCGTCGACCGCAGCGGCGCCTACGAACGAGTTGCCGGGTGTGGCGACAAAAAAGAAGTTCTCAATTGTCGGCGTTCCATCTTCCAAAGCCGGGGCAGGGGCGGCTGCCCATAAGGGCTCAGCCACGCCCTCGATGCGCTGGGCAATCGTCTCAGTGGTGGCAAGGTTGTAGCCGGGCGGTGGTATTAGGACCCCGAATACGA
>CAZMRS010000578.1:0-1979 GCA_964568435.1 uncultured Boseongicola sp.
AAAGAGTGGTGCAATGACGAGTTCAGCCACGGCGAAGCCTTCGCACTTCTGATGCGCACCGACCCGAATCTGACGGAAAGTTTCGTCAACAAACTTTGGATCAAGTTCTTCCTGACGGCGGTCTACGGCACCATGTGGGTGCGCGACCATGCCCGCCCTGCCTTCCACGACGCACTTGGGGTGGACATCGAGTGGTACGACCAGGAAGTGTTCCGCAAGACATCGGAGATCTCCAAGCAAGTCTTCCCGATGGAGCTCGATATCAATCATCCACGCTGGATTCCGACGCTGAGGCGGCTTGAGAAGGCGTTCGCTGACCTGGATGCCGCCAAAACACATGGCGGTGTGTCCGGTGCCCTGGGCAAGCTCTGGGGGGGTGCGCGCGCGGCTCTGGCATTTGCGAGCCTTTATACGATCCCGAGCATCCCGAATACAGTGCCTGAAAATGTCCGTTTGGAGCCGGTGTACTAATGGGGTTTCGGCACATATCGTGCCGATCCGCCGGGGCTCTGCCCCGGACCCCGGGATATTTACGCCAAGAAGAAACACAAAGGGGGACTAAATGTTAGAGTCCCCTTGGTTGGCTGCGTTAGCTGCTCTGTTTCTGTGGTGGTTTTCCACAGGTGCCATTCTTTGGGTGGTGCGCAAGGCTGATGAGGACGGCGCAGATGGGCACATCTGGGCATCGCTCCTGTCAATGCCGGTTTTGTTCGCGGGCGTCGTTGGTTTGAACATGTCTCTCGAGCAAACGGGCACTCAAGGAGCTTACATCGGGTTCCTTGCAGCACTGGCGATCTGGGGGTGGATCGAACTGGCCTTTCTCTCGGGGATTGTTACTGGGCCGAACAAAGCCCCCTGCCCGCCCGACGTCGTTGGCTGGCGGCGCTTTCGATATGGGCTGGGTGCAGTGGCGTATCACGAGGGGTTGCTGCTCGTCGGTATCATCGGCCTTGGAGTTTATTCTGTTGGCGGAGAAAACCAGATCGCCTTTTGGACGTTCGGTGTCCTTTTCTTTGCGCGTATTTCAGCAAAACTGAACCTCTTCTTCGGTGTGCCGCACATCAACACTGAATTCATTCCCAAGCCGCTCTCACACCTGCCGTCTTACTTCCGCATGCGCAAGGTGAACTGGCTCTTCCCGATCTCCGTGACCAGTCTGACCTTTGCGGTCGGCTGCTGGCTGGAACGCTTGTATCAAACTGGCGACGTGGCCTTTGCGTTTCTCGCTTCGATTACCGCCCTCGCTCTCCTCGAGCACTGGCTGATGGTTCTGCCATTGCCCGATGCCAAACTCTGGCGCTGGATGCTGCCTGCGCCCAAAGAAGACCAAGTAAGGATCAGAGATGGACTTTGACGCTTTATTCACCGAACAGCTCGACGCTTTGAAGGCCGAAGGCAACTATCGTGTCTTTGCCGAGATGGAGCGCAAGTGCGGTGCCTTCCCGAAAGCGGACAACTACGGGCCCGACGGCAAGCGCGAGGTCACCGTCTGGTGCTCGAATGACTACCTCGGGATGGGGCATCATCCATCGGTCGTTAAGGCGATGGTAGAAACGACCGAATCTTGCGGCACTGGCGCAGGTGGCACACGCAACATATCCGGCACTGCCCACCAGCACATCAAGCTCGAGGAAGAGCTGGCGGACCTCCACAACAAGGAGGCTGCACTTGTCTTCTCGTCAGGATACGTCTCGAACTGGGCGGCGCTTTCGACCTTGGGCAGCCGCCTTCCAGGCGCTGTGATCCTGTCGGACGCGCTCAACCATGCCTCCATGATCGAAGGTATTCGCCATTCACGCGCCGACAAAGTCATCTGGAACCACAATGACCCCGAGGATCTGAACCGGAAACTCGCCACTGTCCCAAAGGATCGGCCGAAAATCATTGCGTTTGAGAGCGTCTCTTCGATCGGGGCGATATCGCCCCCCATCGAGAAGACGCTGTCATCCGCAACGAACCCCGCGCCAGTGCCAAAGGAT
>CAZMRS010000579.1:0-1976 GCA_964568435.1 uncultured Boseongicola sp.
AGCCGATGACATCAACCGCTCCGTCATCCAAGATCAAGTCGAGATGGGCGTCGCCGTCCGGATGGCGGCTATGAAACTTCTCGCCGACAATCTACGTGCATCCAGAAGCGCACCGAAGGAGGTGACGGTCTAGCAATGTCCGAGGCTTGGGAAGACTGGTTTGAAAAAGACGAGCGCCTTCTCTGGCAAGGTGCTCCTGCCCCCGGGCAATGGCATTGGATTCGCAACATCATCCTCACGATCGCAGGCGCGCCCTTCGCCATCGCGGGCTTCTACGTGTCAGGAATGGGGTTGGGCCACGTCCTGACAATGACCGGTATTGGCAGCCTGCTCATCGGTCTGTTCCTAACCGCCTTCGGCGTTCCATTTATTGCAGTTGGCCTGCTTTTGGTGTTTGGGACTTGGCTCCACGACTATCTGACCCCGACGCACACGCGTTACGCACTGACAGAACGTGCTGGCTACATCGCCACGCGCTTTTGGAAGCGCAACATGGACATGATCCCCATCTCCAGCGACACCGAAATTGAGTTCCGAGAAGGCGGCAAGGGGACGTCCTCTGTATACTTCGCCTTAGACAGTTTCACCGACAGCGACGGCGACGTTCAAAACACGAAGCGTGGGTTTGAAGGCATCCGCGACGGCCATAAGGTCTACAAACTGATAAGAGCCATCAAGGCTGGCGAAGAGGTAGAGCCGATATGACCGACTTCGATCCAGCCCACGTCAAAACAACCGAATTTGGCAAGGTCCGCTTGTTCTCGACCGAGTTGGATCCCGAAGACGCCTCAAACATAACTGCACAGAACGTGCATCGTCTTCTCGGCGAGGATCTCGATCTCGATCCCAACAAGATTGAAGTCACCGCCTCTAAGGCGCTCGAAAGCATCGGCTTGCGCCAGTATCTCCACTCCGGCTACGGCATTGCCCAAGAGGACCTTCAAGGGAAAGCCGCCGCGCTCGACGCTTTAACCGGTTTGATTATCCTGATCCCGACGTCCGCCTTCAAAGGAAAAGAGCAATCGCTCGACCCCAATCCGGCGCTCCGATTCATCGGTGTTTTCGAGGAAGAAGCGGCCGCACCGCCAGCCCCGACCTTGAAATCTGCAAGTGCAGAAGGCGTCCTGTCTCCCGCAAACTCCGACCCCGACCCTGTGCGCCCCGCCGGTCGCTCTTGGATCGGGGCGCTCGGTGCCCTGATCATCGCCGCCGCACTCGTTCTTTATTTCTTTCTCTGACCCGAAAGCCCCAAGATGTCCGCCACGCTCTTCACAAACGCCCGCCTGATCGACCCTGAGAAGGGCACCGACGAGATCGGCACTCTCGCCATCGTGGACGGCAAGATCGCAGGGCCGACGGGCATGGACGGGGCTGAGGTCATCGATTGTGGCGGCAAGTGCCTCGCGCCTGGCATTGTAGACCTAGGGGTCAAGGTCTCTGAACCCGGCGAACGCCACAAGGAAAGCTTCCGCTCTGCCGGCCTTGCGGCCGCGGCCGGTGGTGTGACCACCATGGTGACACGCCCCGACACGCTGCCCGCCATCGACACGCCCGAAACGCTGGAGTTCGTTCGCCGCCGCGCGAACGAAGCCTCGCCCGTCAACGTCCTACCAATGGCAGCGCTGACCCGTGGCCGTCAGGGGCGTGAAATGGCCGAGATCGGCTTCCTCATGGACGCAGGTGCCGTTGCCTTCACCGATTGCGACAGCGTCGTGACCAACACCAAGGTCCTCACTCGCTGCATGACCTACGCGACGTCGCTTGGCGCGTTGATTATCGGCCATCCTCAGGAACCCATCCTCTCAGCGGGTGCTGCCGCCACCAGCGGGAAATTCGCATCCCTCAAAGGCCTGCCCGCCGTCTCCGCTATGGCCGAGCGCATGGGCCCCGACCGCGATATCGCCGTGCTCGAGATGACGGGTGCACGCTACCACGCAGACCAGGTCACAACCGCACGGGCCCTCCGCCGCGTCGAA
>CAZMRS010000580.1:0-1969 GCA_964568435.1 uncultured Boseongicola sp.
AGAAAGTCCGCGCAAGGGCTGCCCTCGTACTTGGCCGCTATGGCTTCAATAATGTCTTTGATGGGCGCATAAGCCTCGCGCGTTCCGCCAACCATGATCGAAGGCCCAAAACGCGCCCCTTCTTCACCGCCGGACACGCCAACGCCAAGGAAACGTAACCCCTTTCCTTCAACGTAACCCGTGCGGCGGCGCGTATCGTTGAAGTTCGCATTACCTGCGTCAACGATCAGGTCACCCTCGTCCAACAGAGGGATCAAATCATCGATGACCGCATCCACCGGAGCTCCAGCCTGCACCATGATCAAAATAGCGCGCGGGGCCTCAATACTGGCCACAAAATCTTCAAGTGTCTCAGCGCCTTTCAGGCGCGGAGCAAGCTCTCCAGCCGTTGCGACAACGTCGTGCATTTTTTCCGGGGACCGGTTGTGGACCGCAACATCAAAGCCATTGTCCGCAATATTGAGCGCCAAAGCCGCGCCCATTGTACCCATGCCTGTTACGCCAACTCGTGCCATTCTCGCCCCCTGGTGTTTCCGGTAAAAAGACCACGACCACTCCGGGAGTACAAGCAGCAACCCTTATGCCGCCTCGGGTGCGATCACGCCAATGAGCGCCTCAATCAATGCGTCGTCCCTGTGACGCAGCGGCGAATTCAAAGTCTCTGCCATTGCCATTCTCAAAAGCAATCCAAGCAGCGCAGTATGAACCGCCACTGCCGCACGACGCGCGGTCACCACCCGTGAATAGCGCCCACTTGCGACAAGGCATTCAGCGAGAGCATCGTACATTTCCGTCGTCGCCGGATGAATGCGCCCGAGTGTCGTCAAAACCGTTCCCTCACGCCCCTGACGCTGCCCGATTTGCGGCGTGACATACATCAAGCGAAAGCGATCCAGATCGGCCATATGGAAAACTGCCAGCCCGTCGACAAAATTCCGCAGCGCGTCCTCGGCGCTCGCGCTTTTTCCGATCGCGACTTTCCCGGCTGCAGCTTCCGCTTCCAGCGAAGGGCGCACCAAAGCCTCGATCAACCGTGCCTTGTTTGGAAACCAGTAAATGACAGCTTGCTTAGAAAGACCGACCCGGACTGCAACGGCCTCAAAGGTCAATTTGTCAGGGCCAAGTTCTCGCACAATCGCGCGTGCTGCGTCCAAGATCGCTGCCGGAGTTTCCGCATTGCGCTTAGCCATTTCGCCCCACTCGTACCCAAACCACCACTCCAAGGTACACGGGCGCAAGCAGCCGGGTAAAGCTCCACAACCCACGTAAACGGATGGTTTCGGATATGGAAACGGCTCAGGCTTGGCTGCTTTGCATCTGCATTGGAATCTTGCGAGCCAGTCTCAATAGATGCGCCATAAAGGGCTTTGTGGTGTCATCCGTGCGTGTCGCCGCATAAAGCCGTTTGCTCAAGCCCTGTTCCGTCACGGGGCGCGTGACATAGTCCGAATGATACTTCACTTCGCGCACCACCCAGTCCGGCAACACAGCAACTCCACGGTTGGACGCAACCAGCAACAGAATTACAGCCGTTAGCTCGACTTGCCGCACCGCGCGCGGCTCGACTTTCGCAGGGGTCAAGAGTTCCGAAAACACGTCCAAACGCGCCCGATCTACTGGATACGTAATGAGCAACTCATCCCGAAAATCATCCGCGACCACATAAGGCTTGGAGGCCAATGGATGCGCAGCCGACGCCACAAAAACGGGTTCGTAATCAAACAGCGGTGTAAATGTGACGTCCTGAATATCTTCGGGATCGGAAGATACGACCAGATCCACCTCCTCGCGCCCCAACGCCGGAAGGGCATCGAATGCAAGTCCCGGTCGGATATCGACGTCCACCTCTGGCCAGGCTTTTCGAAACTCTTCCAGCACTGGAAACAGCCACTCAAAACACGCATGACACTCAATCGCGATATGCAGACGCCCCGACTTACCCGACCTCAGGTTCCGAAAATCGTCCTCC
>CAZMRS010000581.1:0-1964 GCA_964568435.1 uncultured Boseongicola sp.
GTCAGCGTCAAAGCCCTGACTTTCCCACTCGCGCATCAAGGTTCCCTGCCCGGCTACGGTGGCGGGCGCGTCGTAGGCGTGGATTTGCATCGCTCGGTTTTCGGCCTCGAAGGCCTTTGCAGCCGCAAGAGCGTCCGCATATTCTCCCGAGACAACGTGCAGGTCTGCGCCGGTGGAGCGGATGAGCGCGATTTTCGACGGTCCTGCCAGCTCCGGGACATAGATCGTCGCTTTATGCCCCAAAGCGCGAGCCGCATAGGCCACCGCCGCGCCGTGATTGCCCCCAGAAGCCGCTACAACGCCCGCGTCCGGTACATCCGTCGACAGAAGCGTGTTGAATGCGCCGCGGACTTTGAAACTGCCTGTGAGTTGGGTGTTCTCGAGCTTCACCTCGATCTCGCGGCCATCGAACAGCGCCTTCGTCCGCATCACGGGTGTTTTGTGGACGTGGCCGGCAATGCGTGTCGCAGCTGCCTCGATATTGGCGCGGGTGACCATGCGCTCATCCTCTTGATTGGACTTCTTTTGTCCTTCCTGCCATGCAGAAGGACCGGGTCACAAGGAGCCAGAGTAATGATGGACGATCACCGCCGCCGCTTTCGCGATGCACATCAGGATATCGAAACTGCAAAGGGCATTCCCGACACCCCTCAAACACGCTCTCCGTCATACCGGCTGGCCTTTGCCGACGCTGATTTTCTGTGCCGTGAGGAACTTCGCCCCGTCCGATTGCAGCTCGAGCTTCTGAAGCCCGAAATGCTGATGACCGAATACGGCATCAACTCAACCGTTGTGCTCTTCGGCGGTGCGCGTATCCCGGACCCCGAGCACAAGGACAAAGCGCGCACCCAAACGCTTGCAGATCTGTCCGCTTACTACGACGAAGCCCGCGACTTCGCCCGGATCATCACTGAACGCTCCCTTGCCGAGGGCAAAGGGGAGAACATCATTGTCACAGGTGGCGGTCCGGGTGTGATGGAGGCGGGAAACCGCGGCGCCGAGGATGCAGGCGGCGTGTCCATCGGGCTGAACATCGTGCTGCCGCACGAACAGGCCCCGAACCCCTATGTGACGCCCGATCTTGCGTTCAACTTCCACTATTTTGCGATCCGCAAGATGCATTTCCTCATGCGAGCCTCGGCGATTGCTGTGTTCCCCGGTGGGTTTGGCACGCTCGACGAGTTGTTCGAAACGCTGACCCTCATTCAAACCGGTCGCATGGAACGTGTGCCATTCCTGCTGTTTGGCCGCGCGTTCTGGGAGAAGATCATCAACTGGGATGCACTGTCCGACGCGGGCACGATCTCGGCCGATGACATCGACTTGTTCCGCTTTGTCGATACCGCCGAAGAAGCCATCGACTGCCTCGACAACTGGCACCTTCCCACCACAAAGCGCGACGGCATTCCCGGGCGGTAGGCTTGCGCGAAGGTTGCGATGCCGTATCCTTGGACCCGTGAACAGGTAAGGGAACGAACCATGGGCTTAATCGTTTTTCTGATCGTCGGCGGCGTGGCGGGCTGGTTGGCCGCTAAATTCATGAACAAGAGCCAGGGGATGCTGATGAACATCCTCACAGGTATCGTCGGTGCCTATATAGGCGGGTTTCTCGGCGGCATCATCGGCATCACGGCTACCGGCTTCATCGGCAGCATCGTGGTTGCCACAGTGGGTGCCGTGGTTTTGCTGTGGGTGATAGGGCGTCTCAAGCAAGCCTGATGGGTCAGCCCAGCCCGGCCTCAGCCGCGATTTCCTTGCGTGACTTCCGCGCCCGCTCGGTCGCGGATTTGAGCTGTCCACAGGCCGCCATGATGTCCTCACCCCGCGGTGTGCGGATCGGCGAGGCGTAACCCGCCTTGTAGATGATATCAGCGAACTTCTTGATCCGTGACCAGTCAGAGCGCTTGTAAGGGGCACCGGGCCATTCGTTGAACGGGATCAGGTTGATCTTGGCCGGGATGCCT
>CAZMRS010000582.1:0-1946 GCA_964568435.1 uncultured Boseongicola sp.
GCGTCTGCCCGTCCGCATGGGCCACCGTGATGCGCAAAAAGTCTTCGGCGAACCATTGAACCGCCAACTGGCCGCAACAGCCATGGGAACTGTGACCAAAGTCACGACCCACGAAGCGGGACCGGACGACATTTGCGGCATCACACTCTACCTCGGTCTCAGAAACGCTTCGCGTGACAGCTTTGAATCCGTCGGCAGGATGCTCGAATTCCTGCATGCGCCTTGCGGATCATCGATCAGACGCACAGATGGCGGCGAGCCATTCCTCTTCGGCGTCACTGAAGGCATCGAAATTTCGATCGACAGCACGCACGCACCTGACGCGCCAAGCCGTCGCGATATCGCAAAAGAATGCGCACAGGCGATGAAAGGCCACGCCGTCAATCGCGGCTGGATCAAGCGCGCAGACCGTACAGTGTTCTACTTCTACGGAAACAACCTGCGCTCCATGCAGGACAAACTTCGCGAGACATTCGCCAACCACCCGGTTTTGTCCACTGCACGCGCCCGACGCCTCGCTTGAAGCCCCCTCAAATTGGTGTAACGCGCCTCCTTTGATTGCGCCCACCCCGCGCCTTGCCTATAGCTGTCCTCGCCTAGATCCGAGGAGAGCCGACAATGACCACCACCCGCACCGAAACCGACAGCTTTGGCCCGCTTGAGGTACCATCCGACAAGTATTGGGGCGCGCAAACACAACGCAGCCTGATGAACTTCCCTATCGGTTGGGAAAGACAACCGGTGGCCGTGGTGCGTGCGCTTGGTGTTATCAAACAAGCTTGTGCCGAGGCGAACAAAGCCGCCGGTGCCTTGGATGCCGACAAGGCGGATGCAATGATCAAAGCGGCCTCGGAAGTCGTCGCAGGAGACCTCGACGACCACTTCCCGCTTGTGGTCTGGCAAACCGGTTCGGGCACGCAGTCTAACATGAACGCCAACGAGGTCATCGCGAACCGCGCCATCGAAATCATGGGCGGCGTCATCGGCTCCAAAGACCCGGTTCACCCAAACGATCACTGCAACATGGGCCAGTCGTCAAACGACACTTTCCCGACCGCCATGCATATTGCGACCGCAATGACCGCGCGGGACGTCCTGCTACCGGGCCTCGAGACACTCGCGAACTCTCTAGAAACCAAACAGAAAGAATTTGAAGGCATCATCAAGATCGGTCGGACACACACGATGGATGCAACGCCGCTGACACTGGCGCAGGAATTCTCGGGATACGCCCACCAGGTCCGCAAAAGTATCGAAAGGGTTAATGCGGCGCTCGGCGACATCTATGAGCTTGCCCAAGGCGGCACCGCTGTTGGCACCGGTTTGAACACCCGTCCCGGCTGGGGCGAGGAAGTTGCCGCCAACATGGCCCGCATCGCTGACCTGCCCTTCGTGACGGCACCAAACAAATTCGAAGCACTCGCCGCGCACGACGCAATGGTCGCCATGTCGGGCGCGCTGAAAGCGGCTGCGGCCAGCCTTTTCAAAATCGCCAACGATATTCGCTTGCTCGGCTCCGGCCCGCGCTGCGGACTTTATGAGCTACTCCTCCCCGAAAACGAGCCCGGCTCCTCTATCATGCCGGGCAAGGTCAATCCGACTCAATGTGAGGCCATGACCCAGGTTTGCGCCCACGTTATCGGCAACGATGCCGCCGTTGGATTCGCCGGTAGCCAAGGCCACTTCGAGTTGAACGTGTACAAGCCCATGATGGCCTATAACGTGTTGCAATCCATGCAACTTTTGGGCGACGCGGCCAAAGCCTTCACCGATAACTGTGTGTCTGGCATCCGCGCAAACGAAAAGCGCATCGACCAGCTCATGCGCGAAAGCCTGATGCTCGTGACGGCCCTCGCTCCTACCATCGGCTACGACAATGCAACGACAGTTGCGAAGACCGCGCACAAGAACGGAACGACCCTCAAGGAAGAGGCCATCGCTCTCGG
>CAZMRS010000583.1:0-1945 GCA_964568435.1 uncultured Boseongicola sp.
AACGCGGATCAGGCGCTTGCCGCCGCCGGCGATTGTAATGTCGATCTGCCGTGCCCCTGCATCCAAAGCATTTTCAACCAATTCCTTAACCGCGGACGCAGGCCGTTCCACCACTTCACCGGCCGCAATGCGGTTGATGGCGGCCTCGTCAAGTTGACGAATTGGAGCGCGATTTTGGCTTATATTGGGGTCGGCGGCGTGCATTCCACTAGGGATAGCAAAGGCACGGGCCCTCGTCTACGGCAGAAAGAGTGATTTCCTTTCGGCAATGCGCCTGTTATCGGCATCGCAATAACGCGATCGGAAAGGTTTTGGCCAACACACGCGCAATCCTGCTTATGACGGCAGCCATGGGCTGTTTCGCTGCGAGCGATGCTTTCATTAATCGCGTCTCCGCGGCGCTTCCCACGTCACAAATTCTCGCAGTCACCAGCGCATTGAGTTTCCTCATATTCTACATGTTCATGCTGCGGACGGGAGAACGATTATTTCGTCGCGAGGCACTCGAAAAAGCGGTTATTATCAGAACCGCCGGCGAGGTTTTTGGCTCGTTAGGCTACGTCATGGCGCTCACCCTTATCCCGCTCGCGACCGCCTCGGCCATGTTGCAGGCGCAGCCGTTGGCTGTAACGCTGGCGGCGGTGTTTTTCCTGGGAGAGCGCGTCGGAGCGCGCCGTTGGGCTGCGGTCGCCGTGGGATTTGTCGGCGTGCTTATCATCATCCGCCCCGGCGCGACGGGCTTTGATCCCAATGTGCTTTGGACGCTTCTTGGTATCATCGGATTAACTGCCCGGGACCTTGGCACCCGTATGTTGAATAAGGGAATTTCGACACCATTTGTGTCGGCCTGGGCGCTTTTGATGCTTGGGCTGTTGGGTGTCGCAATAACACCGATGGGTGGGGCATGGCAGGCAATTGATCTGACGAACGCAGGCTGGTTGCTTGGCATCTCGCTCGCCGTGGCGTTGGCCTTCTTTTTCATTAACAACGCGTTGCGCGTGGGCGAAGTGTCCGCCATTGCCCCATTCCGCTACACCCGCATGGTGTTTGCCCTGTTCATTGCCATCCTGTTTTTAGGCGAGCGGCCCGAGCTGCTCACCTGGATTGGCACCGCATTGATCGTGGGATCAGGCATCTATGCCTTCTTGCGAGAACGGCGCGCTCAGCAGGCCCAAGAAACCTAAGCGCGCCAGCATTTTTCCAGGAATTGCTTAACGCGGCGATAACCGCACGCGCGGGTCTTTTTTCTCGCCTATCTCTAACATTCCAAGCCAATTGTTAGCGGAAACATTCCATTTCCACTCTCTTCGTTCGCCTGCTATAGAGCGCGGGACTCATAACATTCATCCGAGGGACCCCATGAGCACGATCATTGACATTCACGGCCGTGAAATTCTCGACAGCCGAGGCAACCCGACTGTGGAAGTGGACGTATATCTGGAAGATGGCACGATGGGCCGCGCAGCTGTACCTTCTGGCGCCTCCACCGGTGCACATGAAGCGGTTGAAAAGCGTGATGGCGACAAGTCGCGCTACATGGGAAAAGGCGTTCTGGACGCCGTTGATGCCGTGAATGGCGAGATCGCTGAAGCGCTGGTTGGCTTTGACGCGACCGAGCAGCAAGCGATCGACGCAGCCATGATCGAGCTCGATGGCACTGACAACAAAGGCCGCCTGGGTGCGAATGCGATCCTTGGGGTATCGCTTGCCACTGCAAAAGCTGCGGCAGACTTCACGGCTCAGCCACTTTATCGCTACGTGGGCGGCACATCTGCTCGCGTTCTGCCCGTCCCGATGATGAACATCATCAACGGTGGGGAGCATGCAGATAACCCGATCGACATTCAGGAATTCATGATTATGCCGGTGAGCGCGACGAATATTCGCGACGCTGTGCGGATGGGTTCTGAGATTTTTCACACGCTGAAAAAAGAGCTTTCCTCGG
>CAZMRS010000584.1:0-1940 GCA_964568435.1 uncultured Boseongicola sp.
TATCGCCCAGAATTGGAAATCAATATTATAATATTGTATAAGTGCGCGGGCTACGGCAACTGAAAATTGTGATGAGCGCAGTAGGCCTTGTTTCATGAGCAAAATCTCGCGCAAGCTCGGGCGGATTGGAGAGTCTCTGGAAAACAGTATGGTCACGCTATGGTTGAAATTGTAATGATGCTTGCCTTAGAGTAACGGCAAGCATTTGCACCCAATGCTTTGGCAGTGCATCGTGACCCTGAAGGAGGTCTGACATGAGAAATTGCGTTCGTGACCACCGCCAACATGAGATGTCGCATCCATTTGAATGGCCGTGATTTTCGGCTTGGACACTTAAGGCAAACTTTCGAACTAAGCATATCGGCCTGCGTCGATCCTTTCCGCGAAATCGTCGGTGAGGCGTCAGAGCGTTGCCAGATTTGGAAATTGGCATGCTGGAAAACGAAGAGGATGAAGCTCGTGCGACGGACCGTATTGTGGAGGTCGGATCAGGAGCGACCGTCGGTATCGTCTATGCTTGGGAAGACGGCGCTAAACAGCCCTTGTGGTTCGATGGTGAGAAGTCGGACGTGGTCATTCTGGGGTTGTGGGATGCGCTCAAGACCTCGGAAAACAGCTGACAGTTCAGTCCTCATGGAGGCGTTTGAACCGTCTCTGTATGGAAGGGCGCATTGCTGCGGTTCAGTTGCCGGAAAACAGGGACTTCATCTCTTTGGCTGAGAAATCGATGAGGGCACGTACCTTGCGGGGCAAGGTGCGGCCTCCCAGATAGACGGCACCAATCAGACTGTTTTCGGACTGGCAATCATTGAGAACTGTGACGAGATCGCCATCCTCGACGGTGCAGCCCAGGGCGAAATCAGTTACTTTTGCAATGCCGAGACCATTGGTTGCCAGGTCCACGGCGGCACATGTGGAATTCACATGAAGCCAACCGGCGACATTCGCAAAAAAATCTCTATTCCGTCGTTACGCAGCACCTAGCGGCGTGGGTTCCGCCGGTTCATGTCGACAATGCATGCATGGTTTGACAATCTCGCCGCTGTTTCCAGTGCATCGCGCTCCGGGCCCCGCAACCATCGTCCAGAAGGACCTAAGGCCGGTCATGCACTTACGATCAGTTTGGACCACTCAAGTGGGCTGAGCATAGTCACGGTTAGCTGTAGCGTTCAGGACCAGCCCATTGTGTGTAGCTGTAGCGATCCCCGTAGGCCCATCCAACGGGAAGGACCGCATCGATCCGTTCCAGATCCTCCGAGGACAGATCAAGCTTTGTCCCTTTCAGAAGCTCTCGAAGGTGATCGACACTGCGTGTGCCGGGAATGGGGAGCACATCCTCGCCCCGACTGATAAGCCAAGCGATTGCAAGGCCGGCGGCGGGCAATCCCATATCTGCCGCGAGTGACCGGAATTCATTCGTCTTGGAGATGTTCAGATCATAGTTCGGCTGCTGAAAGCGCGGATTGCCTTTCGTGAAATTATGGCTTTGCGCACGCTTGAGACTAAACGGAGCGTCAGTTAGGAACGATCGTCCTAATGGGGAAAACGCTACGAGGATCGCGCCGACCTCCCTGCAGGCCTGACGCAAACCAAGCTCGGGCGCGCGCGTTGAAAGTGAATACTCCGACTGCACGGCAGCGATGGGGCATTCAGCCACCGCGCGGCGCAGTGTCCCGGGCGCGACCTCGGAAAGACCGACGGCCTTTGCCTTGCCGCTGTCGAGAATGCGACGCAGGGTCCCGGCGACGTCTTCGATGCTATGGGTCGGGTCGTACCGGTGAATGTAGAAGAGATCGACATAGTCCGTTTTCAGGCGCGTAAGGCTCTCTTCGAGACAGGTCACCAAGTAGTCTGGATCGTTGTTGAAACGTCGGTCGGGATCGCCGGTGTTACCGGCCTTGGTTGCCAGGATCATGTCCGCACGTGCGCCGGCGTTCGCA
>CAZMRS010000585.1:0-1932 GCA_964568435.1 uncultured Boseongicola sp.
TCAGCGTGCGCTCGAACTGGCCGGTATTTTCCGCATTGATGCGGAAGTAGGTCGACAGCTCCATTGGGCAGCGCACGCCAGGTGGCACGTACACAAATGAACCATCCGAGAAGACGGCCGAGTTCAGCGTCGCAAAGAAGTTGTCTGACTGGGGAACGACAGAACCGAGGTACTTTTTCACTAGCTCAGGGTGGTTCTTGATGGCCTCGGAGATCGAACAGAAGATAACGCCTGCTTTCTCGAGTTCTGCCTGGAAGGTTGTCCCGACAGACACCGAGTCAAACACGGCATCAACAGCGACTTTGCGGCCTTCAGCGGGCGCGTCTTCTGCGCCTTCGACACCTGCAAGGATCATCTGCTCTTTGAGCGGTATGCCCAGCTTTTCGTATGTTTCCAAAAGCTTGGGGTCTACCTCGTCCAGCGACTTCGGCTTTTCCTGCATGCTTTTGGGTTTGGCGTAGTAATACTGCTCCTGGTAGTCGATCTTCGGGTAGTCGACCATCGCCCATTCGGGCTCGTCCATTTGCAGCCAACGGCGATAGGCCTGCAGTCGCCATTCCAGCATCCACTCTGGTTCGCCATTTTTCTCAGAGATCAGGCGTACGATGTCTTCGGACAGGCCTTTCGGCGCATAGTCCATTTCGATCTCGGTTTCCCAGCCGTATTTGTACTTGCCCGAAAGCGAGCGTACGGCGTCTACCGTTTCCTGATCGACACCGTCTTTGACTTCGGTGTTGTCCAAAGCTGCCATATCTGGCTCCCTATTCACGCCGCGCGATCGCGGAGTTTACGTTCTTGCTTCAACCATGCTTCGCAAAAGCGCAGCACATCAGTTTCTGTCGTTTGCGGGCCAAGCGAGACGCGCAATGCGCATTCCGCTTCGGCGTCGCTCAATCCCATCGCCCGCAAAACACGCGGGACTTTCACCTTACCGGATGAGCAGGCGGACCCGCTTGAAACAGCAAATCCAGCAAGGTCCATCTGCATCACCTGAGTTTCGCCTTTCCAACCGGGGGAAACGAAACAACTGGTGTTCGGCAACCGTTCGAGTTCTTTCCCGACAAAAATAGTCTCTTTAGCCTCGGTTGCCAGAGTATTTTCTAGAATCTTTCTAAGTTTTTTCACCTGATCCCAGACGCCACTGTTCAGTTCGTTCAGGGCGGCGGATGCGGCAGCGCCAAACCCTGCGATGCCAGCGACATTTTCCGTGCCTGAACGCCGACCAAGCTCTTGCCCGCCGCCCAGCAAAACTGGTTCGATATCAGTGCCTTCTTTGACGATAAGTGCGCCTATCCCTTTCGGGCCACCGATCTTGTGGGCCGACAGAATTGCGAGTGTCGCGCCCGACCATGCAAAGCTCCATGGGATACGCCCGACAGCTTGGACAACGTCCAGGAACAGAGATTGGCACGTGACTTCGCCGAAGCTCCAAGTCCCGTCATTGTTTGCACTGGGGGATGTGACAACGCCGGTCTCCGAATTGGCCAGCCCCATGGCCAAAACCGCGTTTCCCGCTGCCGCGTGCGTCAGATCAAAATGAGACCAGACACAATCATGCGCTGTATCCTGAACACAAATTGCGGCGTGTTCTGCCGCTTGGCGCAGGACGGACGCAGCCTCGGTTGCGCCGCTGGTGAACACGACTTCGGACGGTTTGCAGCCAACAAGTTCCGCAACCGACCCGCGAGCGCGTTCGACGAGGCCACGTGCTTTGCGGCCTTCTGCGTGCACAGACGACGGGTTGCCGAGAACGTCGAACGCGGAAATCATGGCATCCCGCGCCTCCGGCCGCAGCGGTGCCGTCGCATTATAGTCGAGGTAAACCCGGCTCACGGTTCGTCCACGACCTGAAAGAGCGCAGGCACGGCCGGACAAGGTGCCAGTTCATTGCCGACGATGTCACTGAGACGCGTCTGGTGCAGGAAAACATAG
>CAZMRS010000586.1:0-1925 GCA_964568435.1 uncultured Boseongicola sp.
CCACAAACGCTAAATTGAAAGGCAACTGAAACATGGAATTCATCCTCGCGCTTGTCGTGGGTATCGTTGCGGCACTCGGTGCCGGCGCGCTCTCGGGAATACGAATTGGCGGTGCCGAACTTGGCAACGAACTCGCCTCCTACATGGGTATGCTTTACGGGCTGATCGCTGGCGGAGCTGCGGTCGTCATCGGCCTGGTACTTGTGGCGCTGACTTAGGGGAGGGAAGCAATGCTGGGAATGGCAATGAATTCGGCAAAGCTTTTCTTGACGGGCAAGCTTTTCAAGGACTACAAATCGGTGTTGCGGCAGATGCTGATCGCCATCGCGGTCGGCGTGGTGTTGCTCTACGGCATCGCCCAAGTGGCACCTATTTGGGTGGCTGCGGGTGTCGCGGGGGCGGTTTCGGGATTCTTGCAGCCGATCCTGTTCAAAGATCTGAAATACGCCTGATCTCAAATGGCGGATGGCGGATCAGATACTCAGGAACGGTCCTTAGCGGACATGCTGAGGGATATTGAGGCGCTTACCTCACTTTCCGAGAATTGGGACGATACGGCTCGGAAAGGGGCTCAAGCGCGGGCGGAAGCAATCGACGCGCTGAATGCCGAGGCATTTCGACGCCTTATCCGCCATCTGCGTGATGTCGACGGCATGGCGTCGGCGTTGAAGTCGGCGGCGTCGGATGAAGTCGTCTATGCCGTTCTTCGCCGTCACGGCATCTTGCGCCCAAGCCTGTTCGAAAGGGTCGACGAGGCCCTGAATTCAGTGCGTCCCATGTTGGCCTCGCATGGTGGCGACGCTGAATTGGTGTCTGTGGAAGCGTCTAGCGCGGTCGTGCGATTTCTCGGGGCTTGCGATGGGTGCCCGGCGTCGGCCCTGACATTCTATTCCGGCGTCAAGAAGGCCATTCAAGAGCAGGTTCCGCAGATCAAGGAAGTTAAACAGGCCAAGGGTTTGGGCGGCGGTGGAGGTGATCAGGTGCACTTCACCTCACCGTTTGCAGCCTACCAGAAAGATGGATGGAACAAGGCCGCCGACCTGAGCGAAGTGCCCGATGGTCAAACCCGTGTATTTGATGTCGACGGGCACTCCGTGCTCATTTCCCGGTTTGGTGACCGTGTAACCTGTTTTGAAAACGCCTGTGCCCACATGGGAATGGCAATGGATGGCGGCGAGATCGCGGACGGTTTCATCACCTGTCCTTATCATCAGTTCAAATATTCCCTTGAAAGCGGCGAGTGCCTGACAGCGCCCGAGGTTCAATTGCAGCCTCATGGCGTCCGGGTCGTGGGTGACAGCATAGAAGTCAGGGTTACGCGATGAAGGTATCGCTTGCCCCCTCCTTTGAGCCGATCAAGGCCCCGGGCACGGTCGAGCTGGGAGCGCCGTTGCTTGATGTCGGCGGGCCCGAGGTCGTGCTCGGCTGGAAGGCTGATGATTTTGCGACAGCTTTGAAACCGTCGACGACCACGCTATTCGGCCCACGGGGCGTTTGCCTGCACTCGGACGGCTCACTTTGGGCCTCTGACACCGGGCACCATCGGTTGCTTGGATGGTCGAAGGCTCCGGAGGAAGACAACCTGCCAGCAGATATTCTGATCGGGCAGCCGGATTTTGAACATGAAGGACGCAACGCGAAGGCGGCACCAACGCGCTTTAGCCTGAACGTGCCAACCGGTGTGACAGAATGGCGTGGCGGTCTGGCTGTGGCCGATGCCTGGAACCATCGTGTTCTGATTTGGCGACGCCCGCCGACCGATCACAACCAGCCCGCCGATCTCATTCTCGGACAAGTGGACGCTGCAGAAGTCCTTGCGAACCGAGGGAGCGACGCGCCGAACGCTTCGACCCTGCATTGGCCATATGGTGTGTCGGAAATCGACGAAAAATTGGTGGTGTGTGACACGGGCAACCGGCGCGTTC
>CAZMRS010000587.1:0-1921 GCA_964568435.1 uncultured Boseongicola sp.
ATATGCGGGATCACCTGCACGGTGGCACCGAGGTATTCGCCCTGGCGCTCCTTGCGAATGACGTCGGCGTAAATGCGGCCGGTGGTGTAATTACTGTCGGCGGACGTGCGCGAGCGCACGAAGCGTTCGTAGTGGCCGAGGTCGAGGTCGGTTTCTGCACCGTCGTCCGTGACGAAGACCTCGCCATGTTCAAAGGGCGACATTGTGCCCGGGTCGACGTTCAAATACGGGTCGAGTTTACGGAGGCGCACGGAATAGCCACGCGCTTGCAAAAGCGCACCCAAAGCAGCCGAGGCAAGGCCCTTCCCAAGCGACGACACAACACCGCCTGTGATGAAAACATACCTTGCCATGTATGGGATCCTCCCCGTGAAACTCTGCTCGAAAGCCGCTGTCCGGTGGTCCCGAATCTGCAGCATCACGGGATTTAAGCCTTAACGGATTCGTGACGCTTTGCCAAGCGAAAGACCCCAATATCTGGGGTCAGGCGCAGATTTTTTCCAAGGTGTTGTGGTTAGTTTGCGGTCGGCAGATCGAGAGCGCCGCCGCTTTCACCTGTGGTCGGTGGCAGAAGTGCGTCACCCGTAGGCAGAAGCGGTGCATCGGCTGTTGAACCGCCGCCGGCACCAATGCGGTCAAGGACCGAACCGGATGCAGAGTTCTGCGCCGCAAAGATCGTCAGCGTGAGGGAGGTGCAGATAAAGGCGATCGCCAGACCCCAGGTCACTTTGCCCAAAGCCGTTGCAGCTGCCCGCGCATTCACAAGGCCACCACCACCGCCGCCGCCACCGAGGCCCAGACCGCCGCCTTCCGAGCGCTGCAAAAGCACGACGCCAATAAGCGCGAGCGCAAGGATCAGGTGGATGATGAGGACAACGTTTTCCATGTTGGCTTTCGTGTTCGCACGTTTCGGACGTGCGGTATGTATTCGAGGCAACCGGGTCGCGCAAGGGGCAGGACGACGGTTCGTGAGATGTGTCGTGTTGCGGTCTAACGACTGTTTGCTCGAGGCAGGTCACGCCGAGATGATGGAATTGTGATTGGTGGGTGTTTCACGTGCGGGGCATGCTTTCGGGATCAGATTTGACCCGGAGGAGGTCTGCCATGGGCTGGAAGACGAAATGCACGTTTGTAGCGCTTGCTTTCACTTTGCTTGGATGTGCTGAGGGCAACGCCAGCGGTGACACTGGTGTGACGCCGTATGCGGTCGAGCAATTTGGGGCCGCGCCAGATGTGGCGACGGGGCCTTTGTCTCCTGAGCTTGCCAACGCGGTAAACGACGCGTTTGTAGTGTCGATGCAAGAAGGTGCATGGGGCCCGGAGCAAAGCGCGGCATTGGACGCGATTGTGGCATCGGGTGATGCACGTTTGGTTTGGCCGATCGCGGATCTTATGCGGTTTGTCACCGGGCGGCAGTTGACGGTCATATTGTCAGCAGCCTCGGCAGAGTTGCTGGTGATCGAGCCGCCGCAGCAAAATCAATGGGGTGTGATTACAGACCATTTGATTGCTTGGGACATTCCTGCTCCGCCGGATTATCTGCCGGTCAAGCGCGCGATTTTCACATCGGTTGTGCCAGAGTGGGAGCGGTTGTTTGTCGAGGGCGATATTGACTGGCGGCATGTGTCGTGGGGCGGTGTGCTGATCGATGACCGACCATTCGATGCAACCGATTTGCCCTGCAATTGCATTCCCGCAGCGGACAATCCTTTGGTTCAGTCTGCTGAGGATGCCACATGGCTTGATGATGACGCGATCGTTTTCGGGATCGAGATCAACGGCGAAGCGCGCGCCTATCCGCGTCGCATCATGGAAGTGCGCGAGATGGTTAACGACACGCTAGGTGGTCGGGATTTAGGCATTCCCTACTGCACTCTGTGTGGGGCCGCGCAGGCGTATTTTACGGATCGGGTGCCGGAGG
>CAZMRS010000588.1:0-1919 GCA_964568435.1 uncultured Boseongicola sp.
GCTTCAATCCAGTCTCGGCGAGGTGGCCTTGGCCACCTCGCCGAGACTGGACGGAGGGCTTCAGGCGCTTCAATCCAGTCTCGGCGAGGTGGCCAAGGCCTATGTGATCGGGCGTCAGGCGAACGAAGTGGCGCTTGAGCTTGGACAGATGCGAGCGGACCTTGCTTGTGACATCAGCGAGACGATGGATGTTGCGGTTGCACGCGCTGCGTCGGAGGCACAGCCAGGTGAGACGGTGCTTTTGGCGCCGGCTGGAGCGAGCTTTGACCAGTTCGACAATTTTGAGGGAGGAAGTCCAGGGCGTCCAGTCGCGGATCAGCCCTGGCCGCCGTGCAGGCTCTCGGCATCTGACGCGGCTTTTCCTTTCTTGTTGCGGGTTGTAGCAATGGGATATGACCAGCCTTTCTGAAAATCCCGTACGCTGGGGCATTCTTGGTGCCTCGAAATTTGCTCGTGAGTATATGGCGCCCGCCATTCACATGGCTGACGGCGCTGTTCTGGCGGCGATTGCCACATCCGATCCGGCAAAGGCGGCACCGTTTCAGGCGTTTCAGCCGAATTTGCGCGTGATGACGGATTACGAGGCGCTGCTGGCCGACCCCGATATTGATGCAATCTACATTCCATTGCCGAACCACTTGCATCTGGAATGGACGCTGAAGGCGCTGGACGCGGGCAAACCTGTTTTGACAGAGAAGCCGATTGCGTTGGAAGAGGCGGACTTCGACCAATTGATTGAAGCGCGTGACCGCTCAGGGCTGTTGGCGGCAGAGGCGTATATGGTGGTTCACCACCCCCAGTGGCAGCGCGTGCGCAAGCTGCTGGCTGAGGGTGCTGTCGGCAAGCTTCAGCATGTGCGAGGTGTTTTCTGCTACAACAACGCGGCGAGCCCGGACAATATTCGAAACCGACCGGAAACTGCGGGTGGGGCGATAAGGGATATCGGCGTTTATCCGTTCGGTGTGACGCGTTTTGTCACCGGTCAGGAGCCGTCGACGGTGAATGCGGATATTTCCTGGGAGAACGATGTTGATGTGATCTCGCGGGTTTCGGCGCAGTTTCCCGACTTTTCATTCGAATGCGTCGTTACGATGCGGATGCACCTCTTTCAGGAGATGTCTTTTCACGGAGATCGCGGAGTGATCCGTCTAGCGGCCCCGTTCAACGCGCAGGTGTTCAAGGAAGCGTCGATTGAGCTGATGGGCGGCGAAGACACGCGCCTCATACGCTATCCGGATGTGAATCATTATGTGCATCAGGTCGAAAATTTTGGCGCTACCTTACGTGGCGAAATGGACTATCCGGTACCGCTTGAATTCAGTCGCGGCACCCAGAGGATGATTGATATGGCCTTTGCGGCAGCGGGGCGGCCTGGAGGCAACACGCCGGTGGATCACGCGTAGGCGAGTTCCACCGCAGGCGTCGGCCACTCTTTCAGTCCGAAGTGAATCCGCACGCTCTTCGCGCCTGGGAAAGATTCTGCGAGCGTTGCCGCAGAAACATTGTGCGTGCCACTTCCCTCTTTTTCCGCCTTGAAGCGGACCATAATCGGGCGGACTTTTCTGTTGTCAGTGAACGCGCCGGTTGGGACGGCGACGCGGTTAACGCCTTCTTCGATGTTGTGACCAACCATATAGGAGATCCGACGACCACTTTGGCGGATTGCGTAAGGCAGGTGGTTGGTGTGCGGCACGTAGGGCGTATCCGTCGTCTTGATGATATCGAGGATGCTTGCGCGGAGTGACATTTCGTCTTCCTCCGGCTCGGCCATGCACGGAATTTCGTCCAGGAGCGAGCGGCATTGCTGTGCTTCGTCCTGGTTGATTTTGCAAATACGGGACGTGAGCTTGGTGCGCAGTCGGCGGGGAGCGACGCGGCTGCTGTTGCTCGGATTTTGCGACATGATGTCGTTGACGTCG
>CAZMRS010000589.1:0-1918 GCA_964568435.1 uncultured Boseongicola sp.
GGTCGTTCAGGGCAGGACACATCATTGCTGACGACGCCCCAGAAACCATTGCCGACGGTCTCAAAGTTCCGCTGAAAGAGAACACTTGGCACTTCGTTTCAAATTACGTGCGAGACATCCACACAGCTTCGGAACAGGAAATCATCGATGCCATGAAGATCACGTGGAAGTATCTGCGGATCGTGATGGAGCCAAGTTGTGGGGTACCGCTCGCAACCATTCTAAAGAACCAAGATGTATTCAAAGGCAAACGTGTCGGCATCATCGTTACTGGTGGCAATGTCGACTTCGATAACTTGCCTTGGCTTTCAACTTAAAAACTTGCCCGCGTATGCGGCTCCAAGGAGACATGTAAATGAACAAATCTGTAAATTTCGAAGCATATGAAGTCGGCTATGATATTCCGGCGTCCATCGGCATGGATGAAGCAGACATCCAAACACCCGCGCTTGTCCTCGACCTTGATGCATTGGAGCGCAACATCAAGAAGATGGGGGACTGGGCCAAAGCCCATGGGATGCGCCATCGTGTTCATGGAAAGATGCACAAATCCGTCGATGTCGCGCTTCTCCAAGGAAAACTTGGGGGTTCTTGCGGAGTCTGTTGCCAAAAGGTGTCCGAGGCGGAAGTTTTTGCACGCGGGGGCATTAAGGACGTGTTGGTCTCCAACCAGGTTCGGCAGCCAGCCAAGATAGATCGACTTGCACGGTTGCCGAAGTTCGGCGCGCGTACAATCTGCTGTGTCGACGACGTCGAGAATGTGGCGGACCTCTCGTCAGGAGCAGTTCGACATGGAACAGAGATCGAGTGTCTCGTGGAAATCGATTGTGGTGCAGGTCGATGTGGAGTGACAACGACCGCTGATGTTGTTGAGATTGCGAAAGCTATTCACGCCGCCCACGGGCTAAAGTTTGCGGGTCTTCAAGCCTATCAGGGTGCGATGCAGCATTTGGATTCTTATGAAGAGCGAAAGGCCAAGATTGAGATTGCAGTTGCTCAAGTGAGGGATGCAGTTGACGCTTTAAAAGCCGAAGGACTGGAGTGTGACATCGTTGGCGGCGGCGGTACGGGCTCCTATTATTTTGAGGGTACTTCCGGCGTCTACAATGAACTGCAGTGTGGTTCCTACGCCTTTATGGATGCGGACTACGGTCGGATTTTGGACAAAGACGGCAACCGAATTGATCAAGGCGAATGGGAGAACGCCCTGTTCATCCTTACGTCGGTTATGAGCCACGCGAAATCAGACAAGGCAATCGTCGACGCTGGTCTGAAAGCGCAGTCTGTCGATAGCGGCCTCCCGACAATCTACGGGCGTAACGATGTGGAGTACGTGAAGTGTTCTGACGAGCATGGCGTAGTTTCGGACCCCGCGGGCGTGCTGCAGGTGAACGACACATTGAAGCTCGTTCCCGGTCACTGTGATCCGACTTGTAATGTTCATGACTGGTACGTCGGCGTACGGAACGGAAAAGTCGAAACGCTCTGGCCGGTATCTGCGCGCGGCAAGGCGTATTGAGGGCTTCCAAGTTTGGAAGGTCACGCGTCCCACGAATTCAGGAGTTAGCGAAATGAAAGACATGAATACGAATGGGCTCGTCATCGTCGGCGAGGAACTTTGCGAGCAATTGGTTGGTCGAAAGGACGCGTTTAATGCGGTGGAGTCAGTATTCGCTGGGATGGCACGTGGGGACGCCTACAACTTCCCAGTCGTGCGCGAAGCGATCGGCCATGCGGACGCTTTGTATGGGTTCAAGTCCGGCTTCGACCGTGCGGGCCATGTACTCGGCGTCAAATCTGGAGGTTACTGGCCCGGCAATGTTCAGAATGGCATGACAAACCACCAATCCACAGTATTTCTCTTTGATCCGGACACTGGACGTCTTTCTGCCTTGGTGGGAGGGAATTATCTGACCGC
>CAZMRS010000590.1:0-1918 GCA_964568435.1 uncultured Boseongicola sp.
CGTGAAAGATGATGGTGTTCTGGAGAAATTCGACGTTTCACTTGAGGAAGCGCAAACTCTCGTAATGACAGCACGCATCCAGCTTGGATGGGTCGACCCTGCAGATCTGGAGGCAGAAGAAGAGGTCGACGGCGAAGACGGCGACGTTTTTGAGGAGGCCGGGGCCTGATCTCAGGCCTCGAGGCGCGCCCATGTCACGCGGTGGCAAGGTCAAATCTCGCGACGAAAGCGAACGTCGCTGCATCGCTACTGGTGAGGTGCAACCGAAGCGCGGTTTGATCCGTTTTGGTATCTCACCTGATGGTGTTGTTGTTCCGGATGTTCTGGAAAAGCTGCCTGGACGTGGAATTTGGGTGGCGGCGGAACGCGAGGCGCTAGCAACTGCGGTCAAAAAGGGCTTGTTTTCGCGGGGTGCTAAGCAGGCCGTCACTGTGCCGGAGACATTGGTTCAGGACGTTGAAGCCCTTCTGGTACGGCGCCTGATCGACGGGATTTCGATGGCACGCAAAGCAGGCCGTGCTGTTGCCGGATACGAGAAGGTCCGCGATTGGCTTGGACGCGAGGAAGTTCGCATTCTGTTTCAGGCTATTGACGGGTCTGAACGCGGTAAATCAAAGCTCCACGCACCGGGCGGAAGGGGCAGTTATTTCGAGGTTTTAACGGCCTCAGAATTGGGTTTGTCCTTTGGGCGCGAACGTGTGATACATGCGGCGCTCGGTTTTGGCGGACTCACTGAAAGGATCAGAGAGGACGCCATCCGGCTATCTGGCGTTCGCGAATTGGACGGTGACGGTGTCACTGGAAAGGTAAAGTAGACCATATGAGCGAGAATGACGGCAAAAAGACTCTTGGGCTGCGGCGCGGCCCCGGTCAGGTTAAACAAAGCTTTAGCCATGGTCGGACCAAGAGCGTCGTGGTTGAGACGAAACGTAAACGCGTTGTGGTTCCCAAGCCCGGCGCGTCCAAACCGTCTGCCGGTTCCGGCGGTGGAAGCGCACCTGCAGGTGATCCTTCCAAACGCCCAGCGGGTATTTCGGATGCGGAACTCGAACGCCGCATGAAGGCTCTGGCGGCTGCAAAGGCTGCCGAAGCTGAGGAAGCGGAAAAGCGCGAAGCCGAAGAAAAGGCACGCTCAGAAGAACGTGAGCGCCGCCGTGCCGAAGCTGAAGCCAAGGAACGCGAAGAGCGTGAGCGCGAAGAGCGCGCCAAAGCGAAGGCCGAAGAAGACGAGCGTCGCCAGCGGGAGGCTGAAGAAGCCAAGGCGCGCGCGGCTGTTCCGGCTCCTGCTGAAGCTCCCAAGGCTGACAAACCGTCGACCAAGTCGGCTCCAAAGCCGCGCGATGATCGTGATAACCGCAAAAACGACCGCGACAACCGTGGCGGCCGCGGTCGCGATGATGGCGGACGCCGTTCCGGCAAACTGACGCTGAATCAGGCCTTGTCTGGCGGCGAAGGTGGACGCCAGAAGTCACTTGCTGCGATGAAGCGTAAGCAGGAGCGCGCCCGTCAGAAGGCAATGGGTGGCAATGTCGAGCGCGAAAAGGTTGTTCGCACCGTGCAGCTGCCCGAGGCCATCATGGTTGGCGAGCTTGCCAACCGCATGACTGAACGTGTCGCGGATGTTGTAAAAGCCCTGATGCAGAACGGCATCATGGCAACGCAGAACCAGACGATTGACGCAGATACTGCGGAACTCATCATCGAAGAGTTCGGTCACAAGGTTCAACGCGTCTCGGACGCGGATGTGGAAGACGTCATCGACCAGATCGAGGACAAGGACGAAGACCTTCAAGGTCGTCCGCCTGTCATCACGGTCATGGGTCACGTTGACCATGGTAAGACGTCACTTCTCGACGCGATCCGGAATGCCAAGGTTGTTGCCGGTGAGGCTGGCGGGATCACCCAGCATATCGGTGCC
>CAZMRS010000591.1:0-1911 GCA_964568435.1 uncultured Boseongicola sp.
AAGACGATCCACGACGGCTTAGTGGTCGCCGGCGCTACGCGCATCCAGGACACCGATGGACAGCCCATACTGCGCCTTGAATACGGCGACTGGAGTTACCAGAAGCCGGCGAAAAGCGCTGATTTAGTGGCGATTCCGATACAAATTCCTGATTTCTTGACGACCGCCGCCCCAGCCCCCTCATCCCCTCCAATGCCGCTCTCACCGAGTGAGCTGGGTGGCGCGAAGGCACTTCGGGAAAGTGACTCGGTTGCCGACACCGAGGCCGCAAGACAGCGCGGCACCGATATCCACCTGCTTCTCGAACACTTTCCGGAGCTTCCCGAGGGTCAACACCAAGCTGCAGCCGAACGCCTGCTGCCCGGACGCGACCACGGACCGCTGATAAAAGAAGCCCAGCGCACGATTTCTGCATATCCTGATGTGTTCGACCCCGCCGCGCTGACCGAAGTTGATATTACAGCCCAGATTCCGGCGCTCAACGTAGCAATAAACGGAACGATCGACCGATTAATCGTCACTGACGACTGCATCACAGCCATCGATTTCAAAACAAACCAGGCTGTTCCAACACGCGCCGAAGACACGCCTGAAGGCATTTTGCGCCAGATGGGCGCCTATCTCGCAGCGCTTGAACAGATTTACCCCAACACGCCCATAACTCTCGCCGTCTTGTGGACATCCAAGCCCGAACTCATGGAAATTCCACACGGTATCGTGAGGTCTGCACTCGCTCGGGCCACTACATCTTGACCTCCGGCACAAGGCTTCATACGTTCCCCTCCTCACACGCTGCCAAGGAGACATGATATGGCAACTGTCGCCGTCACTGACGACACGTTCGACGCCGAGGTCCGCCAGTCGGACGTCCCCGTCGTTGTAGATTTCTGGGCCGAATGGTGCGGCCCGTGCAAAATGATCGGCCCAGCGCTGGAAGAGCTTTCCGACGAATATGGCGGCGAAGTCAAAATCGCCAAAGTGAACGTTGACGAGAACCCGAACTCCCCGGCTCAGTTGGGCGTACGCGGCATTCCCGCCCTGTTCCTCTTCAAGAATGGCGAGATCGTCTCAAACAAAACAGGTGCTGCGCCAAAAGCGGCCTTGAAAGGCTGGATCGACGAGTCGATCTGATCCAGTTGCAGGAATTCGATTGAGGCCGCCCCCACAAGGCGGCCTTTTTCGTTTCTTTCTGGCAAAAATACTCTGGGGGAGCGCCGCAAGGCGCGGGGGCAACGCCCCTAAACCTTGCAGTCCGCGCAAACCGCAATCATATACCCCCGAACATTGACGCAGGAGGCTCTCATGGCTGATGACCAATTCCCAGGCTGGCACGGCACCACCATCATCGGCGTCCGCAAAGGCGGGCAGGTCGTGATCGCTGGTGACGGTCAAGTCAGCCTCGGCCAAACCGTCATCAAAGGCACCGCACGGAAGGTCCGTAAACTCAGCCCCGGCGGCTACGACATCATTGCAGGCTTTGCAGGCTCCACTGCCGACGCTTTCACGCTCCTTGAGCGCTTAGAGGCCAAGCTCGAGGCCACGCCCGGCCAGCTCCAACGCGCCGCCGTCGAACTCGCCAAAGACTGGCGCACCGACAAATACCTCCAGAAACTCGAAGCGATGCTCATCGTCACCGACGGTACCGAGCTTTACGTCGTGACCGGGGCAGGGGACGTGCTCGAGCCTGAACACGACGTCACCGCCATCGGCTCCGGCGGCAACTACGCCCTCGCCGCGGGCCGCGCTCTCATGGACACCGACCTCGACGCCGAAGAGGTAGCCCGCAAAGCCATGGCCATCGCCTCCGACATCTGCGTTTACACCAACGGCAACCTTACCGTGGAAAGCCTGCCCAAATGACCGACCTGACCCCCCGCGAGATCGTTTCCGAACTTGACCGTTTCATCATCG
>CAZMRS010000592.1:0-1897 GCA_964568435.1 uncultured Boseongicola sp.
TCGCTGGCAGCGTCCTTCTGCAAGCACCGGTCAGCTGAGCCGCGCGCCATGCCCCCGAGCGACCCCATACCACGATAACTTTTGAAGCTACGCCCTTGATATAGAATGACTTCTCCTGGGCTTTCATCAGTTCCAGCGATCATCGATCCGACCATCGCACAGGACGCGCCAGCGGCGATAGCCTTGGCGAAATCGCCAGAAAACTTGATGCCGCCGTCTGCGATTACAGGCACATCACCTGCGCCAGAAGCTGCATCCATGATGGCGGTCAACTGTGGCACACCTACACCAGCAACCATACGCGTGGTGCAGATGGAACCAGGGCCGATGCCTACTTTCACCGCGTCGGCACCTGCATCAATGAGAGTTTTTGTGCCGTCAGCAGTGGCCACATTACCCGCAATTATCTGCACTTCGTTCGACAATGACTTCGCGCGAGTTACTGCTTTGGCCACACCTTCGGAGTGCCCATGCGCGGTGTCGATGACGATGATATCGACGCCTGCGTCGACCAGTGCTTCAGACCGCTCGTAACCGGCATCCCCTACGGTTGTTGCGGCGGCAACACGAAGCCGACCAAGATGATCTTTGCAGGCCTGCGGGTTCAGCACAGCTTGCTCGCTGTCCTTGAGGGTCAACAGCCCCGTCAATACACCCTGCCCATCGGTCACCAGAAGCTTCTCTATGCGACGAGCTTTCATTAGACTTCGCGCTTCCTCCAAGTCGGCTGGTTCTGTCAGAACTGCAAGATCCTCAGACGTCATCATGACCTTCACAGGTGTTGCATCGTCTGCCGCAAAGCGCATGTCGCGGTTCGTGACGATCCCAACAACGCGACCGCTTTCATCAACAACCGGGAAACCCGTCACGTTGTAGCGCGCCTGCAGCGCCTTGGCGTCCGCCAACGTTTGGTCGGGCGTCAGCGTAATCGGGTTGTAGACAATCCCGCTTTCGAAGCGTTTGACACGCCTCACTTCTCGAGCCTGCTCATCCACATCCAGATTGCGGTGGATCACACCCATGCCGCCTGCTTGAGCCATGGCGATCGCCATGCGCGCCTCGGTAACTGTGTCCATCGCTGAACTCAGAAGCGGTATGTTCATCGCTATAGATTTCGTGACCATCGTGCGGGTATCCGCAGTGGATGGCAGCACGCTGGATGCTCCAGGAACAAGCAAAACATCGTCAAAGGTGAGCGCCTCGCGAATCTCCATGGGGTCACTCCTCGGGAGGGTTCGTTTGGCGCTTCCCTATTGCATGGGTTTGCCTCGACCGAAAGCCCTATTTGAGCCGTCGCACAAAATTCGGGCCATATTTTGATGACTGTTACTGTTCTCGGAGCTCTGCAGCGAAGGCAGCTGCCCCGCGGATTGCCTTGGCAAGCAACGAAGTGTCGCCGCCAACCGCTACAAAGTCCGCGCCATTATCAACATAAGTCCGTACTTGCTCATGGTCGAAGGCAATGATGCCAACCTTTTTTCCCGCGGCATGGATGCGCTCGAAGCAGTGCTTTACCGCTGCCTGAACGTCGGGATGCGCGGTTTGCCCAGGCAGCCCCATGTCGGCCGCCATATCGGCAGGACCAATAAAGACACCGTCGACGCCAGGCGTTGCCGCGATCTCATTGATGTTCTCAACGGACTTTCGGCTTTCCGCCTGCACGAACAAGCAAATCTCTCTGTTGGCCGTCGTTGTCACATCTCCAATCTCGCCAAAGTTCGACGCGCGTGCCATTGCCGCCCCAACGCCTCGGATGCCCTCCGGTGGATAGCGCGTCGCAGCAACAATCCTTGCAGCCTCTTCGCCGGTATCAATCATAGGCACGACCAGCGTCTGTATGCCCAGGTCGAGATACTGTTTGATGAGCCTCGTGTGCCGGACCGGTACACGGGCCGCC